>DMAT01000106.1 GCA_003451635.1 Syntrophus sp. (in: bacteria)
TGAAAACTTAATAATTCTAAACTACTTTATTCGTTATCTCTTAACATTCAGCGTTCAGCCTCGCCACCTTCACCATTACCGGCCTGGCGATCAGTTCGGACAGGGGGATCACTTCCAGGCCTTTATTTTTCAATCCAACCAGGATTAAATCAACCTCGTGCAGCCATTCTTCAACGCCGCCGGTGCTTCGCGGCCGGACATCATGAAGGAGGATGATATCATCGGCCTTCACCCTTTTAAGGATTTTCCCGGCGAGCCCATGGATCCGCCTATTCCCGAAGTCCCCGGCCCGGCAGGAAAAAATGACGCAATAAAGCCCTACTTTACGCAGAACATTGGCCAGTTTCGAATTCGCAATGCCCACGGGCGGCCGGAACGCCAGGGGAGCGATGCCGAAGCGACGGAGCAAGGTCTGCGTCGAGGCAATCTCCCGTAACAGTCTTTCCGTCCGGCGCAGCATCAAGAAAGGATCATGGCTATACGAGTGATTTCCGATGTCATGACCTCGCTCTAAAATCGCCGAGACAAGATGCTCGTATTGGCCGGCCCTTTCTCCGGTAACGAAAAAGGCCCCTCTTACGCCGTGCCTGTCCAGCAGTTGCAAAAGCACCGGGGTCGTCGCCGGATCCGGACCATCATCGAAGGTGAGGGCCACGGCCGATCTTCCCGTTCGTCCCCGGCTGATGACCGGCATAATGAAACCATACTCCGGATGAAACGCCGCAGCCACACAGAGGACCACAAAGATGAATAGGGGCACGGCGGCCCATTCGACACGCACGGTGGCCAGAACCAGGGCGAGGAGCATCGCCGCAAGACCGGCGGTCACAGCCGGCGGGATAGCGCCCATCTTCCTGCGGTCTTCTTTCATTGTACCAGATGCTCCCACAGGGGACCCACCTGCCCTCTGGCATGTAGCCTCGACAACGCCTTGAACATCCCGGGCTGGCTGCCGCCGACCACCCAATTCGGGCGTCCGGCGACCAGTTCGTTTATCAATGCCGTTCCACGCGCCCGGCTCAGGGCCGGGGACCAGTAAAAGACCGGATACAGGAGATTCGCCGCAGAATCAAGCTGGCCCTCCCGAACGGCCCGCTCATGCAGAGCCGTGTGCGGGTAAATTCTCACCCCATTGTAGACGAAAAAAACTGTTTTCTCCAATTGGCTGGAATTTGTTATGGTTTCTCGAATGGTATCTTCATCCTCCCCGGGTCCCCCGATCATTAGGTAATGGGCGACATGGAGGCCGGCGTCCAGGGCCGACCGGTGGGCGAAGAAGACCTCCTCTTTAGCAAAAGGTTTATGATAAAGACCAAGCACCAAATCAGAGAGGGCCTCGGTGCCGAATTCCACATGCCGGAGCCCCGCATCGGCCAGGACCCGGTAGTAGTCCGGCGGCGGGCAGGTCGGGGTAAAAAACCCTCCCCAGGGAATGGAAACGCCGGCCTTCTGGAAGGCCAGAGCTACTTCCCGGCTATGTTCGTAGCTGCCGTTGAACGTCGAATCCGTGATGTACAGGTATTTAGCCCCCCCATCCTGAAGCATCCGGGCCATCTGGCCCACTTCCGAAGGTGGCGTGAAGCGGAACCGCCTGCCCTCGATATGGGGGTACGTACAATAGATGCAGCCGAAGGGGCAGCCGCGCTTGGTCTGCACATTGAGCATGCCCCCCCTTTTCAGGTAATAAGAAGTATAGGAATGATTAGGAAAAATGCCGCGCCCGAAGGGGACTGAGATGGGTTCCGGGTATCCGGCCGGACCCCTCCCGGCCACGATGCCGGGGAGACCGGCCCCCGATTCTCCCCTTTCCAGGGCATCGAGGAGAAGGGGCAGCCGCTCCCCTTCGCCGATCACACCAAAATCGGCGTCGAGTTCGGTCATGAATTCACCGGGCAGGATCGTGAACCCGCTCCCCCCCAGGACAATGACGCCTTCCGAATTATGTCTGATCACCTCGATCAAGCCGGCGATCTCCCCAATAAACGATTGCGTGCAAACCCCATCGACATTATCTATATTACGAATGGATACTCCGACAACATCGGGACGGAAGCCGGAAAGAACGTCGGCAAGGGCGGAAGCAGTCTTCAGTTCGTTCATATCGACGCACTGGACCCGATGGGGGGGCGAGATGGCATTCAGTACATAGTCGATGCCGATGGGGTAGGTCGGGTAAGGTTCCCTCATGGTGTTAGTCGAAACGAGCAGTACTTTCATATCAGCCTCCCCGCCACGTCCCGGATGAATTTTTCATGGCCGATCATCTGCCGGACGGCCTGAAAAGACCCCAACGTGGTCCCCATAATCCCCGAAGCCATCCTATTCTGGCCGGCGAAAACCAGCCCTTTGACGGGCGCACGATTCAAGGAAGCCGCTTTCATAAGTTGTTTCGTCGTGCGCATGATCCCGTACGCCGATCCGCCGGGACTGTTTACACCATCCCGGATGGTGAGGGGCGAATAGACGTCCAGGAGATTCATCTCCCGAAGGCCGAATAACTCCGCCGCCCCATCTATCAGCTCCCGCGCCCGATTTATCTTGGCCTCCTTGTAGCCTTCGCCGCGCCTCCCCGACATCGTTTTTTCCCAGGGTCGCCATTCCTCGATACTACTGGTGGTAATCATGGAGAGAAGATTCACTCCCGGTTGCCCGCTTTCGCGCAGTTGGTGGAAAATCCCCCGGGCAAGAGAACCGTCCGACCCAGTGTAGAGGCGGTAAACATTGTAAGGAAGCGCCCCGTGCAAATCGGCGGCAACGGCGGCATTCACACCGAGGAGCCCTTGGGTGTTCTCCATTTGGGCCACCCGCTCACGATAGGAAGGACGGATCATCTCAGGGGGGAGCATTGATAAGACGGTTTCCGGATGAACGGCGGCAATGACGACATCCGCAGGGAGGATTCGTCCGGAGCTTAAAACGGCGCCCTTTACATGACCCGCCTCCACTTCAATCGCCGCAACACCATCCCCGGCCACAATATTTCCGCCCAACGACTGGAATTGGGACACGAAAGCATCGGCCATGGCCGTGCCGCTGCCTGCCAAACGCCAGGAAGACAGTAGATAGGAGGCCAGGGTCATGTAGTAATAATAAACCGGGCAGTCCCGCAGCGGAATCCCGATCAACTCAGCCGGAACACCCAGTACGGCAGTCAGCCGGAGGGAACAACCCAAGCGCGAAAGGCAATCTCCCATGGATTCAAAGCGTTCCGGGGAAAGGTCGGACAGGGTCGGGGAAAGGAGAAAATCAAACGTCGACAGCGCTCGGGATGTTTCCCTCAGATCGGCCATGATCGACGTAATCTGGCGCTGTTCCTCCGGAAAGGTTCGCCTCAGGTTTTCTTCAAAGGGATCGATGCCGGCAGGGAGATTGAATTCAAAATCGTCGAAGATATAACGGTCGATGATGCCTTCAGCGCCCATGCGCTTGAGGGGAATAAGGGGCGTAACACCGAGGGCATCCCATAATCGTCGCAGCACCTGTCCCCGGTCGAGGGAGCCAAGATAGTGGACGCCCACGGGGCAATCGATACCGGATCGGCGGTAACTGCGCATCAGCCCTCCGGGCTGCGGGTTCCTTTCCACAACCGTCACCGGAAGCTGAAGCTGCGCCAGGATGATACCGGCGGTCAGCCCACCGATACCCGAACCGATAATCAGGACCCGTCCAGACATGACTTGTTACGGGACTTCCGGTGCAGTCAAATCTCCGCCACCGATATGGCCCTTTGTCCGGTGATGGCAGACATGATCCGCTAACGCTGTTACAGAGGCAAAGACCTTGATGCCCAGTTCTTTGCTGTCGATTTCTACGCCGTAATCTTTTTCCAGCATCATGACCAGTTCCAGGACATCGATGGAATCCAGTCCGAGATCGCCACCGATGAGTTGTCCGTTCTCGTCGATATCCTCTGGAGAGACATCCAGAAGGTTCAGGGTCTCGATGATTTTTTGTTTCAATTCAATAATCAATTGGTTCATGGGTTTCCTTCGTAATTATCATTATCGCCCCGGAGGGGACGCCAATTCAGTCGGCGTTTAAGGAAGACTTCCTTAAACGCCGGATCGGTCAAAACATTTTTATTCAATAGGTTGATCATCACATAGGGCCGTGTCTATACAATACCGGTTCAGGAAAAGTCAACAAATTGACAATATTGCCATGACCCCTGAAGATGATTTTCATAGGCGTCATGATGTCACACCTCACGCCAAAGCCTGGCCTTCACGAGGCGCTGCACCAGGGCCTTCCGTTTTCCGTGTCTGGTCATGAAAGTTTCCATTTCCCGATTAAAGGCCTGCCGATTCATGTGCAGGCTGTACGCCTCGGCGAGATCGGCCAGGGCCTGACAGACTTCGTCGTAGGCCAATCCCGAGCCCCGTTCGGCCTGCCTGGAAGCGGTTTGCCAGGCCCTGGGGAAATCTGCAGCCAATCTGGCCAGCTCGGTTTCGCGTCGTTTCCGACGCGTCGCCTCCGTCTGCTCACGGGCCTTTTGCTCTCGACGGAGCCTAATCTCTTTCGCCTTCTCCACCTGATCCCGAATCTGCCCCAAAGTCCGACGATTTTCCCTGTTCCCGGTCTTTCTATCCCTTGACCGCCAGGCGTGGAAATTGTTTTTCAATTGCCGCTCCGCCTGGACGCCTTGACCGGACAGCAACTGTTTCAACAGCTCCCGCACCTCTTCCCGAGGCAAACCGTCGAACCAGGAATCAAGCTCATTTTGGCTTGCAATGCCGGTTTTAAGGTCCGGGGCGCCCATCCCGACGGCAATCAGGAGATCCTCATCCACATCAAGGAATTCTGCCAACGCCTGCTGCGCTGGCGTGAGTTTCCCCAATCCTTCCGGAAGCAGGGGCTCCAATTCGTCATCATCCTCTTCGCAGTTGCTCATGGCGGCAAGCCATCCGATATAAAGTCCACGGAGATCACCTCTATTCATCACGGAGCGGCGACAGACGCGCCATCCAGCCCGTACCGTCCTCCATTCCGAAACGTTCGTAATCCTCCGATTCATCGAGGTGCCAGCCGATTACCCAGTGGGTCTTCGTGGCCTCGGCATCCAGAATCCCCGTTACGGCAATGGCTTTTGCCGTCTCCCGGTCCAGAGCCGCCAGCGGCAGGCGCACCATGAAGGTCGCACTTCCCCAATTGGCCAGATATACATGGGCATCGAAAAAACGCTTCATTAGTTCCCGTGGATTCCCCTTAAAGTCTCCCCACTGGTAATCATTAACAAAATTCACCGGCGTAATGCGGGCGCGGCTGGAAATCGCCCGCAGGGCTGCCGTCTCCGACGCTGAGAGCGGGCGGTCAATAGCCAGGAACTCGTAATACTGATATTCACTCATCTGTTTGCCACCCCATTAAACATTTTGGAAATTTCACATTCATGATTCAATCCCATTGTTAAAATAAATACACTGACGGTGTCTTATCTGTCAAGTTATGACCGGTCTGCAACCTTCCTAAATGCCTTATGCGTTTTGTCTACTTTGTGGCCCGTTTTCGAACCAGAACATACCATGTGTTACGGCTCGCAGTCCCAACTTTAAGAGGTTCATCCGGTTGATGCATAGTCGAATGAAGACTTTAGGGATCATCAAAGATACGACATGCCAAACATCAAATCAAAGTTGCAATTTTTGTTATCAAGGTATACCAATGAATACCGGATGAAAGATGGCATTATTGGGGGATGACCGGGTGTATTTTTATACTTCCTGAAGGCAATAAAAATGATATATCCTTCAATATGCATTCTTTCAATCGCTAATCAGCAAGAGCAATCCACTGCCAACTCAGTTGGCACCCCTGCCCACAAAGTTGGCAGGCAGGAACTTCCCCAGAGAAAATAAATCTTGCCAACGTCAGGCAATGCTGGTTATTAGCAAATGGCTTATAAATTGCTTTATGATGTAGTCGTAAAGATAAAAAAGGAAACGGAGAAAGCACCATGAAAAAGATTCTTGTTTTGGTTTGTCTGGTATTGTTTTTGGGGACTTTAGTTTCTGTAGAGTATGCGGCAGCGGATCGTTTTGTAAACAACAACGACGGCACGGTTACGGACACGCAAACAGGCCTGATGTGGGCGAATAGTGACAACGGATCGAATATTGACTGGTATAATGCCAAGAGCTATTGTGAGGGATATAGCGGAGGCGGGAAATCCGGCTGGCGGATGCCGACTACTGATGAGTTGGGGCAACTGCGTAACAGCGGCGCCTATGGATCTGTAATAAAGAAAACCGCAGGGTATGTTTGGGCAACGCGCGGTTCCGAGGCTGCCATCTTTCCTTCCTACAGTGGCTTTCGGAAGTGGACTCCCCAGTCCGTCGGCAACATCCGGGCACTCCCTGTGCGTTCCGGCAAGTAGGTCATTTGATCATTTTCTTTTTTCGGGTGCAGGGCGACGCCCTATGCCTTTCTTTTGGTAATCTGCAATTAAGCTAGCAAGGGTTCATTGTTTGTTTGTAGATGCACAAAATAACCAGCTATGTCTTTTTGGTTAAGCAGTTCGGGTTGAAAGCTGCAAAAAAACTCATCAGCCTCCCTTATCGACTTTAATAAAATTAATGGACATTAACGAGGTGCAAGTAAGTTAGGGCTCAATTCAACGGATTATCAAATCAAAAGTTCGCATGAACCCGGCCAAGAAGCAATATTTCCATTGACTTCACGATATATATCCTTTAAATACAAGCCGTTTCGTAATCTTATCGTCTATGGTTTTGAGGAAATGATCTATGGTGCGCTCGGCCTTTCTGGTAACCGCAAGTGTTATAATTACGGTCTTTTTCTCTACATGTTGCGTTATTTTCTCGTTGCTGGGGGCGTCGGAAAATTCCATTCACAAGGTCGCCCGGATCTGGGCGACAATCCTTCTGAAAATAACCAATGTCCAGGTCAGTGTCCACGGAACGGAACATGTCTCCACGGAACGACCTCAGATCTTCATGTCCAATCATCAGAGCGATTTCGATATTTTGATCGTCTTGGCATTTTTGCCGGGCCAGTTCCGCTGGCTTGCCAAGAAGGAACTTTTCCGGATACCGATGTTCGGCAAGGCCATGAAAAACGCCGGTTATATTGAAATTGACCGGCAAAATCATGAGCGGGCCCTACAGAATCTTGCGGAGGCGGCCCGCAAGATCCGGGAAGGGAAATCGGTCATGAGTTTTCCTGAAGGCACCCGGACTGTAGACGGAACAATCAAGGCTTTCAAGAAGGGGATGTTTCACCTGGCCTTGGAGGCCGGAGTGCCAATCGTTCCCATAACCATCATCGGGGCTTCCGAGATCATGCCCAAGCGTTCCCTGAGGATTAATCCCGGCAAAATCACGATGATCATCGATCGACCGATCGATACAACAATTTATTCGGAAGATTCCCGTCCGGAACTGATCGAACGGGTCCGAAGTGTTATCATGAAAAATTTTCACGCATGGCGGTAACCACGGGTCCAATGCCAGAAAAGCCGACAATCGGCAAAAGAAGAGCCGAAATTATCGGCGTTATATGTTTTGCCGCCGGGCTGTTTCTCATCCTGTGCCTCGGATCATACAATCCCCAGGACCCTTCCTTTACCCGCTTTCTTCCCGGGGAAGTTAAAGTTCATAATCTCATCGGGACCTTCGGCGCTTACACATCGGACAGCTTGTTTAGGCTTATCGGACTCAGCGCCTTTTTTCTGCCCGTCGTATTCTTTATCTGTTCTTTTAAATTCTTTCTTAATGGCGCCTTCCGCATCACCATGCCCCACCTGGGCGGGGCGCTGCTTTTTCTCCTGTCCTTCTCCGGCTTGTCCGCCCTCGTCGTCCAGCAGGTTTCCATTTATGAAATCCCCCTCCGGGCCGGAGGTCTCCTCGGCGAGGCGGTGCATTTTTATCTGACCTACTATTTCAATCTTGCCGGAACATCCATTCTGCTTTTGCTCATGATGATTCTGGCCTTCATGCTGATGATCCATCTTTCCCTTGTTTCCATCGCCCACTGGTTT
>DMAT01000052.1 GCA_003451635.1 Syntrophus sp. (in: bacteria)
CACGTCGTCTCCTCCCCCCGGGGATAGGAACCGAGGATCTTGAGAAAGGTAGCCCTGCCTTCAATATCCTGCAAACACAGCCTAACCTGTTCATCTTCCCGGTGACCGGCAAAATCGGCAAAGAAAAGATATTCCCACATCCGGTCCCGCAGGGGATGGGATTCGATCCGGAGCAGGTTTATCCGCTCCCGGGCGAATATTTCCAGGGCCTGAAAGAGAGCCCCCGGGACATGGGGAGTTCCGAAGAGGATCGACGTCTTGTCCTGTCCCGTCCTTCCAGTTTTACCCTTGCCGATAACCAGGAAGCGGGTAGTGTTGGCGGGATTGTCTTCGATATCCTCCGTAAGGATGGACAGGCCCTGGATCGCTGCCAACAGGCTGCTTCCCACCGCCGCCCCCCCCTCCGGGTCGCGATGCACCAGCGCCCCGGCTTCCGAGGTGCTGGTGGTCTCCAATTGCTCGGCCTGGGGCAGGTTTTCCCTAAGCCAGTTCCGACACTGGGCAAAGGCCTGAGGATGGGAATAGACCCTTCTGATCTCCTCTTTCCTTACACAGTGAGACATCAGGCACTGGGAAATCCGGAGAAACACTTCCGCCCGAATATCCAGGGATGTCGTGATCAATCTTCTGAGGGTATGTCCTACGGAGCCTTCCGTCGAATTTTCGACCGGGACGATTCCGAGGGCGACATTTCCTCTTTCCACACGGTCAAAGACCTGATCAATCGTCCCGGCGGGGGCCAGTTCGGCACTGTGCCCGAAATGGGCAAGGGCGGCTAAATGGCTGAATGAGGCCTCCGGTCCCAAGTACGTCACCGTCAGAGGCCCCTGCAAGGCCCGGGAAGAGGAAAAAATCTCCCGGAAAATATCCCTGACGGCGGCATCATTCAAGGGCCCGGTGTTGTGTTTGCTTAGAAAATCAAAGACCCGGACTTCCTGGGCAGGATTGTAAACATCGACGCCACAAGAACGCTTGACCTGACCGATTTCCACGGAGCGGGCCGCCCGTTCATTGAGGAGCCGCAAAATATCTCCGTCGAGTGCCCGGATATCTTCTCGAAGTTGTTCAAGCGTTTTTTCCATCAGGAAATGCACCTCATCATCATTGATTTTCCTTTGTTTGTCCACATTGTTTACAGCCTTTCAATAATATCCCTGATCAGGCTATCCGGGATGCCACCGTTGACAAAGGGCATCCCGGGACTTTTCAGGAGAACGAAGTGAACAACATTTCCCTCCTTCTTCTTATCCCGCTGCATTCTGGCCAGGACGCCGTCACTGCTCATACCTGCAGGCATGCGGACGGGAAGACCTGTCTTTTGCAGGAGACGGATGATCCTGTCCCGGTCGGCGGCCGGCAGGTGTCCAAGGCGCTCCGAAAGGACAAGAGCCGCCGCCATGCCGATGGAGACGGCTTCACCGTGAGGAATGGCGTAATCGGCTTCCGCCTCGATGGCATGTCCCAGGGTATGGCCGAAATTGAGGATTTTTCTCAAACCATGCTCCTGCTCATCGATCTCGACAATTTTCTTCTTGATTTCACAGGTTCTCATCACGATGGGAATCAGGGCGGCCAGATCACCGTCAGGCTTCAGGTCCGCCGCCTTTTCTTCGAGAAGATCCAGGAGACCGGGGTCGTCGATAATGGCGCATTTCACTATTTCCGCCAGACCGTTTATGAATTCTTCGCCGGGGAGCGTCCTGAGGAAGGACAGGTCGGTGAAGACCGCCTTGGGCTGATGAAAGGTCCCCAGCATATTCTTCGCCGCCGGCAGATCAACCCCCGTCTTGCCGCCGATGCTGCTGTCCACCTGGGCCAAGAGGGTTGTGGGCATGTGGAGATAGGGAATGCCCCGCATAAAGATAGAGGCGACAAAACCTGTCAGATCTCCCACCACACCACCACCCAGGGCCATAAGACCGGAGGTGCGGTCGGCCCCACGATGGAGCAGCTCTTCGGCGAGAGCGACGGCGGTCGGCATGGTCTTGGCTCTCTCTCCCGCCGGCAGCACTATTGCTTCCGCCGGCAGTTCCATCTTTCTAAAGATGTCCATAACCCGCTGGCCATGGAGGGCGGAAACATTAGTATCCGTTACCAGGAAATACTTCTTGGCCCAGTTTCCCTTGGCCATAAGCAGCACGGCCCGGTCCAGGATGTCCTGGCCGATATAGACCTCATAAGAGCGGGATATCTTTTTTTCGATACTGACCTTGAATCGGTTCATCGCGCCGCCCCGATCTGATCCCTCATTACCTTTGTCAAGATCCGTATCTCCTCCATGAGTTCATAGAACTTTTCCGGTTTCAGGGACTGGGCGCCGTCGGAGATGGCCTTTTCCGGCTCCGGATGGACCTCGATGATGAGTCCGTCCGCTCCGGCCACAACGGCCGTCCGGGCCAGGGGCCTGACATATTTCCAGTGGCCGGCGGCATGGCTCGGATCAACGATGACCGGGAGATGGGTCAGTTCTTTCAGAACGGGTACGGCGCTGATATCTAGGGTGTTGCGGGTTGCCGTCTCGAAAGTGCGGATTCCCCGTTCACAGAGGATCACGTTGTCATTACCGGCGGCAAGGATATATTCTGCCGCCATGAGGAGTTCCTCGATGGTGCTCATCATGCCCCGCTTGAGGAGGACGGGTTTTCGTGCCTGCCCCACCTTCTTCAGAAGAGCGAAGTTCTGGACGTTCCGGGCCCCAATCTGGAGGATATCTACGTATTGCTCCACCAGATCCACGTCCGTCGTGTTCATAACCTCTGTCACCACGGGGAGTCCCGTTTTTTCACGGGCTTTTTTTAGGATTTTGAGCCCATCCTCCTCCATGCCCTGGAAACTGTAGGGGGAGGTGCGCGGCTTGTAAGCCCCTCCCCGCAGGATTTGGGCGCCCCCTTTCCGGGCGATGTAGGCGCTCTCCAGGAGTTGCTCCTCGCTTTCGATGGAACAGGGACCGGCCATGACGACAAAATCGGGCCCTCCGATCTCCACATCCCCGACGCGGACAACCGTATTACCGTCCCGCGATTCGCGACTGGCAAGCTTGTAAGGTTTCAGGATGGGCATGATATTTTCCACGCCCGCCAGGTGCTCCGCCGATTTCAGTTGCGCCTTTCCGCGGTCGTCGCCGACGATGCCGATGATTGTCCTTTCCACCCCCTGGGAAGGGTGGGCCCGGTAGCCCACCGATTCGATCCAGCCGATAACGGCATCGATCTGCATTTCCGTAGCGCTCTTCTTCATGATGATAATCATTGCTTATACCTCCAAATAAGTAAGGCCATGGAACCTTCGCCGTCCCATGGCCTTACAAAAACAAAAAAGCCATGGGGGAACTTCCTTTCCACCCATGGCTCATTTTTTTATTTTTTTTTGGTTTTACTTTTCCCTGAGCGATAGGCAGTCCGGTGCGCCGAAATAATAATACCAAAAATAAAAGCTGTTTCGCGCAGTCTTACTACCCATCCCGTTTCTTCACTACTCCTCGCTGCAATTTGTGAGGATGTAGTAGTTCACAGTTTATTGAAGAAGTCAACAATAATTTTTCAGATGATTTTTCTATCCCGACTGTTTCCGCGCCGCCGATTCAGGCTTTAATTGAAAAAATATGGATGGTTCTAAGGTTACAGTGGCGCTTTTGTATTGATCATATTCTGGTTAAGTGGTAGAATCCCTTACGTGAATTTAGACTTGGGAATTATAAGCTCCAGATATGCAGGAAAAAACATTTGATGAAATTCTGAAGGAGGAATTCCTCAAGGAAAGGGCCGTCGTCCTGGGACGGACCGGCGAAAGCGTCGCAAGAGCCGTAGCCAAACTTCAGCGGATGGCGCAGATTATTGAGGAAAATCATCAGCATATGATTAGCCTTGAGAGACGGTTGTGCGGGGAAGACGACCATAATAACCTCAAAAAGACGAAAGAAAAGGCCCTCAAGGACATTAACAAGATGATTCTTCAATACAATCGACTCTGCGACCATGCCCAGTTGCGGTATTATTATCTGATCGTTACCCGGGAGGCCATGGGTTTAAGAAGTCAGCACCGTATGGAGGAATTCTACCGTATTCCTCCGAAAAAGAAACAGCTCCCAGGGGGATAGGTAATAATGGATCGCTTCCAGAAACAGAGAAAGAAAATGGTGGATACCCAGATCCGGGCCCGGGGAGTTACTGACGAACGAGTGCTCAGGGTCATGGAAAAGATCCATCGACACCTTTTCGTTGATGAGGGCCTCATCGATCAAGCTTATAACGACAACCCCCTGCCCATAGGTGATCGTCAGACCATATCTCAGCCCTACATCGTTGCCCTCATGACGGCGGCTCTGAACCTGACGGGAAAGGAGAAAGTGCTGGAAATCGGCACCGGCTCGGGATATCAGACCGCCATTTTAGCGGAACTCGCCGAGCGGGTCTTTTCCATCGAAAGGATAGCATCGCTGGCGGCGGGGGCAAGAAAAAGTTTGGATTTCCTGAATTATTTTAATGTGGCTATCCGGGTTGGCGACGGCACCTATGGCTGGCGTGAGGAGTCGCCCTTCGACGGGATTATCATTACCGCCGGGGCGCCGAAGGTTCCCAGGATACTTCTGGAACAACTTGCCATCGGCGGTCGGCTGGTAATTCCCACC
>DMAT01000385.1 GCA_003451635.1 Syntrophus sp. (in: bacteria)
GCGTATTCCAGTACTGTGTCTTCGAGCTGGACAATGGTGCGGAGCACATATGCGGGGCCGAATAATATTACATACTATGTCCACGATTCGTCACCTGGCCTGAAATCAGTATCCGGCGGGGCCGGGGATTTGATTTACGGTGGCGCCGGCGATGATTGTATCTCGGGTCTGCAGGGTGATGATGTAATCTATGGTGAAGCGGATAATGATGTAATCTGGGGTGATGTGTCATGGTATGGATTAGCACACGGTGCACACGGTGACGACTACATCGACGGTGGAACCGGTAATGATCATCTGTATGGTGATGGCGGCGCCGACACCCTGCTTGGCGGAGAAGGGAATGACCAATTAGTTGGAGATAATGGGGCCGACGATGAATATTACGGGAATGACTATCTCGACGGCGGAGCCGGTGACGACCATCTTTGGGGTAATAACGGAGCGGATATTCTGGACGGTGACGCAGACGATTACCACTGGAGGCAGACGGCATGAAATATATGAAAGGAATAGTGACTATAGCTTTTCTACTCTTGACAATGGGAGCAGGCATGGACGCATTTGGGTTTTTAGGCTTCGGCAACTCAGTAAGCTGGAAAGAAGAGGTGCTGTTGCATGACGGACAGAAGATCATCGTGGAGCGGAGCCAGACCCTTGGCGGCTACCCAACCGTTGAGAGCCAGGAGCGCGCTGTTCTGGCTGAGGAATGGATTTTTCCTGTACCGGGTACAAAACGAAAAGTTCTTTGGAAAGTTGATTTTCGAAGTCCCCCTGCTGGTTCCCAACTGATGCTGATAACGCTGGGATTTCTGAATGGGACGCCCTACATCGCCACCACGCCTGCGGGGTGCATTGCCTACAATCATTGGAAGCGTCCCAACCCTCCGTATGTATTTTTTAAGTACGACGGCAAAGAGTGGCAGCAGATTCCGCTTACTGAATTTCCGATGGAGTTCAAGGAAGCGAATGTAGTTGTCGGGGGGCGCTCGAAACCGGAAAAACAAGCTGGAAGTACGATTTCAATCTCCAAGATCAAAGCAGAAAACCACGGTTTGGAACCCTACATGCTGCAAATTATACGGGAGCCGATCACAAAGGGCGACGGACCTTGGAGATATAATGAATTGGAATATGACGGCAAAGGGACGTGGAAGTCTCCTGGAGGTTCCAAAGCCCCACTTCCCATCAATTGACCACCTATTGCGACGGATGGCAAAAATTAGACATTTTATTCACCGAAATCATGACTTAAAGGAGAAAAAATTGATATGACTACAACAGATACTGAATACGCCTTGATGGCAGGAAATGCATACAGATCAACTCGTGACAAAATGAATTGGATTTCGGCACCCCAAGGGTGGTCGGAGTTCAAATATGAGAAAAATGAGTCCTCCGGCTTCGAAGCCGTATCCTTCCAAAACACCGCCAACCCGAACGAAATCGTCATCTCCTTCGCCGGGACGGGGTCGGGGATGAATCAGGACTGGTGGGCAAATTGCGGACTGGTTACCGGTTTTGGCGCGGAGCAGCTCTTGCAGGCCGCCGAATATTATCTGCAAGTCAAAGCGCTTAACCCTAACGCTACCATTACCTTCACCGGCCATTCCCTGGGCGGCGGGCTCGCCGCACTCATGGGCGTGTTTTTCAATAAACAGGCCGTCACCTTTGACCAGGCCCCGTTTCTCCTCTCGGCGGAAAAGAATTTGCTCAATCCCGACGTCGCGGCCACACTTAGAGATGATCTGCTTCTTAAGGGTTACAGTGAGACGCTATTGATTGATCTGTACAATTTTCTTGAAACACGAACATTAATGGGCCCTATCCCTAATTCCAATATGGTACGCGCTATCCATGTGGATGGCGAAGTTCTCTCTGTTTGGTTCCCCATTAGCATCATCGGGCTGCAAACTCCTCCGTTGACCCATGGCCCCACCGATTTGTCTAGCACCAACCTACACTCCCAAGCCCTGCTCACCGCCTTCATGGAAAACGATCAATTTCGTAAAATTACCTTTAAGTTGACGGATTTACTGGGAATGATTTTTGACAGCAATTTGTACTATAATGATCCAAACAAGTTGATTGATCCTAAACGTAACTTTCTCGAAAACCTCGTCCGCCATCAAGCTGGCGTCCAAGGCTCGTTTGCCGCTGATGGTATGCTCGACCGCTTCACTACCGACCTGCAACTGATCGCCGGTTCCGGCAGCACATCCATGAGCGACGCCAACATGACCAAGGCCCTGACCGCCTTTGCCATGCAGGCCTATTACGACAACCGGCTGGCGGTGGGGGAAACCCTGTTTGACACGGAAAACATCACCGGCGGCCTCCACTTCGACCGGAGTAAGGTGGCCGGGATGCTGGAAGATCCCAACCCCAACGACGGCAACGACCAAGGCGTCAAGGGCTACACCATGTATTTCAAGGCCTACCTGGAAACCATCCCCGCCGAAGACCGCACCTTCATCGAGGCCATGCTGCCCGAGCTGCTCGACTGGTTCATCCAGACCGGCAACGGCTCCATGACCGCCACCGCCGGAGATCAGCGGGCCTTCATGCTCGGCGGCAGCGGCAACGACAACCTCACCGGAGGCAGCCAGGCCGATGTGCTGGTGGGCAACGGCGGCACTGATATGCTTTCAGGCGGCGACAGCTACGACATCCTCATCGGCGGCGAAGGCAACGACATCCTCGAAGGCGGCACCGGTGACGATATCCTTCTCGGCGGCAAGGGCATGGATGCCTATACCTGGAACACCGGCGACGGCAACGACTCCATCATCGAAGAACGGGAATCCGACGGCAAGATCCATGGCATCATCAGGATCAACAATGGCGCAGGTAATGAGTTTTTCGCCGCTGGCGGGTTTATCCGCGAGGGCGAAAGCGACATTTGGAAGATGACAAGGTCAGACGGCACAGTTCTCACCCTGGTTCATGGTTCAACCTGGCAACTTGCCCTGGCAGACGGCAGCACCCTGGATCTGGGCAATTTTCAGGACGGCGACTTCGGGATCAATCTCCTGGCAGCAATCCCGGAGGCCTCCAACTCCGCCCCGAGTGTACAGGGAACAAACACGGAAGTGGGCAACGCCTGGATAAATGGCGGGGCCGGAAATGATCAGATGGACGGTGGTGCCGGGGATGATGTGTTCAGCGGTGGCGGCGGGTCGGATACAATTTTTGCAGGCGGCGGGAACGACGATATCTTTGGGGATTATGAAGCGT
>DMAT01000126.1 GCA_003451635.1 Syntrophus sp. (in: bacteria)
GTTTATAGTTGACGGCAGGGGAGAGCTTCGAAGCTCTTGAAATCCATATGTAGAAATTTATTGATATATTTCTCATAAAAAATTTACCTTGAATCCGCCTTTGACCCTTCATTTTTTTCTTTACAAACACCTGCGGATCGTGTATGTCCTGTCACCCGAAAGACATGATACAAGTACAAAGTGCAAGGTGGTAAGATGTCCTTGAAGCCAGACAAACTTCAGTTTTTCAGATTCATGTTGAATCAGAAGATAGGCGAGTTGCTGTCAGATGCGGAGAAGACCGTATCGGAGATGACCAACGGCAAGGAGAACTATCCTGATCCCAATGATCGGGCATCCCTGGAGTCGGACCGTAATTTTGAGCTCCGGATCAGGGACCGGGAAAGAAAGCTCATCGCCAAGATGAGGGAAGCCATTCAGCGCATCGACGATGGCACCTATGGTATCTGCGGGGCTTGCGGATGTGACATTTCTGAAAAAAGGCTGATCGCCAGGCCCGTGACCACTGAGTGCATCGAATGCAAGACCAAACAGGAGAAGCTCGAAAAAATGAAGGGCGAATAGCCCTCACCCTTCACCCCTCTCTCCATCCGTGCGTCTAAATAATGAAATTCATGGGATATATTGAGGTAATGTCTATTACAGTGCCGACGGGTATCCTTGTTGCCCCACTCCCAACGCATCCCTCCCCCTGAGAGGGATTGAGCCGCCATGTTTGTAAAGGTTGCCATCCCTATCCCCAAAGATCAATCCTTCGATTATATCGTCCCCGCGGAGATGGAGAAGGATGTCGCTATTGGCAAGCGGGTCCTTGTCCCTTTTGGCAACAAGCGGGAGACAGGATGCATCGTCGGAATAACAACCGCTACGGACATTGAAAATCCCAAAGAGATCATTGAGCTTCTGGATCAGGAGCCGCTCTTTGACGACCGTGATCTCGCCTTTTACAGTTGGACGGCTGATTATTATCTCTATCCTCTGGGAAAGGTTCTCGGAGAAATCCTGCCCGGGGGAAATGACCGCCGCACCAGGACGGAAAGGGTAGCCGCCGCCACTGGCAACGCATCGTCAATCATCGAAAAGTTAACGGAAAAACAACGTCTCGTTCTTAAAATCCTTCGGGAGGAGGCCGAGGTATCCGTTGCCGTCCTCTGCCAAAGGTTGGGAAACGTCCGTTCCACCCTTGCTGCCCTCGAAAAAAAGGGGCTCGCCTGTATCACGGAAAAGGGCGTATCCCGCTCTTTTCCGCCCTTTCTCACCGTCGGGGAACCTTCAGGAAGACCGACCGCGAATTCCTCTCAGGAAGCGGTTTTAAAGGATCTCCACTGTAACCTCCAGTCCGGCCAATTCAACACCTTTCTTCTCCACGGCGTAACCGGGAGCGGTAAAACGGAAGTCTATTTCCAGGCTATGGAGGAGGTCCGCCGCCGCCAGGGAGGGATTATCTATCTCGTTCCGGAAATTGCCCTGACCCCTCAGCTTCTCACGCGTCTCAAAGAAAGATTCGGGGATGAAAACATTGCCGTTCTCCACAGCGGCGTTTCCCGCGCCATCCGCTATGAACAGTGGCAGCGGCTGCGACGAGGCGAAATGCACATGGCCGTGGGGGTGCGCTCTGCCCTCTTCGCGCCGGTCCGGGATCTGAAGTTGATCATTGTCGATGAGGAACATGACGCCTCATATAAGCAGGATGATCGGTTGCCTTACAGCGCCCGTGATCTGGCGATTGTCAAGGGACGTCTGCACGGGGCGACAGTTGTCCTGGGATCGGCGACGCCGGCGGTACAAACCTGTTTCAATGCCCGGAACGGAAAATTCTCCTGCCTGACCATGCCTGGCCGGATCGCCGACCGACCCTTGCCTCGTGTGGAGATTGTCGACATGAAAATGGAAAAGGCCATTCAAGGCAAGAATACCTTTACCATCTTTTCCCGGCGCCTCACTGCCGCCATTCGGGAAACCCTGGACCGGAAGCAGCAGGTCATGCTCCTCCTCAACCGGCGCGGCTATCACACCTTCCAGATCTGCCGGGACTGCGGCCACCCCCTGAAGTGCCGGAATTGCGAAGTTTCCCTGATTCAACATGCCCAGGAAGGGGTCTGGAAATGCCACTACTGTGATTATACCCTCGCGGGAGGATTGGTTTGTTCCCGGTGCAGCAGCCCAAATATCGGCGCCTACGGTATGGGAACGGAGCTGTTGGAGGAAGAGATAGCTAACCGTTTCCCCGCTGCCCGGATCAGGCGCATGGACAGCGACACCATGGACCGGAAAGGGGCTCACGAGCAGTTGCTCAACGCCCTCGGTCAGGACCGGATCGATATTCTCGTGGGGACCCAGATGATTTCCAAGGGACATGACTTTCCTAATGTCACCCTCGTAGGTGTGATTCTTGCGGATACGTCCCTTAGCCTTCCCGATTTCCGCGCTGCGGAGCGCACCTTCCAACTCCTGACCCAGGTTTCCGGCCGGGGGGGGCGGGGTGATTTCCCGGGGAAGGTGATCATTCAAACCTTCAATCCCAATCACTACGCCATCCAGAAGGCCAAAGACCACGACTACGACGGTTTCTACGAAGAAGAAATCTCCCTGCGTGAGTCCTTGTTCTACCCCCCCTTTTCACGACTGATTCATCTGCGCTTGTCCTGCATCCATCAAGCCAAAGGGGAGGCGGGAATCAACAGGCTCGCGGAAAAGGCGCGGGAGCTTCTCAAACTGGCCAGGGTGAGGGGAAAGGTGGAAATAGTCGGGCCGGCGGAAGCCCCCCTGTTCCGGCTGCGGGGCCGTTACCGCTGGCAACTGCTCCTGAAAGGGGATGACAGCCGTTTTCTCCACGCCCTGACCCGGGATATCCTGTCCGGCTTTCACGCTCCGGGCGTGCAGGTCAAGGTGGATGTAGATCCTGTCCACTTCATGTAATTCCGGTTCTCTGTGTTCTCCCCTACATCCTTTGTCCTGTTTCCCTCTTGACATTACACAGGCAAATGTGTACCAATATGTGTGGAGGTGATGTATGGCCACAAACTTGGCAATAGACGACAAACTCATCACAGAGGCTCAAACCATCGGAGGTGCCAGAACGAAAAAGGCCGTCGTTACGGAGGCGCTAACGGAATATATCCAAAGAAGAAAACAGATACAGATCACGGCGCTATTTGGGAATGTGGATTACGATCCGGATTACGATTATAAAAAAACCAGGTCGCGGCANNCTTATTGACACCTCCATCTGGTCTCTGGCGTTGAGACGATCAGGTACGCTTTCAAGGAAAGATCAATCTCTAGTTCAAGAACTTACGGAACTTATTGGTGAAGTTCGCGTCGCAATGATTGGACCCATTCGCCAAGAACTGTTATCTGGTATTACGATAGAAAGTCAATTTGATGCACTCAAAGAAAAGCTCTTGGCGTTTGAGGACATACCGTTGACCAGGGAAGATTATGAACGGGCAGCAGAATTCTACAACACCTGCCGTAAATCCGGCATCCAGGGATCACAGATCGACTTCTTGATATGTGCAGTCGCAGCCGGCAGAGAGATCCCGATATTCACGACTGATAATGATTTCCTCCTTTACGCAAAATACCTGACGATATCCCTTCATCACCCGGCGAATACAACATCTTGAGCGCCTGGCTGCAATGTTTTATCCGGCCTTATTTGTAGGGTATTATGGACGTTATGTTGACTTAATCTACAAAATACCAGATGAAGAAATTTATTTTACCTAAGCATTACGGAGCGAAAGAGAGTAACGCTTACACAGCTATTCAATTTCAAGACCGCTTGAGTTCTGGTTACCAATACTTACGACGTAAATCTTGTTGATTGGATTTCCCTCGTCATATTCTGTGACGTCAATCTGGACGAAAAGATTGTATAGATCAAGTATTGTATCCTTCGAAGCAATGGTGCCGATCTTGGATGAAATTATCGTTCTAATGCCGGATTTCCTCGTCTCTATACGTGGTATTAAAAAGCCTTCGTCCATTTTGGAGGGATCGTAGTCCTTGAATTCTGACAACTGGGAGATGCGCTCCAGTGACAACATTTGCAGACTCTCCACCCCACCAAGATTGCTCAGAAACCATTTGTTCACATCGACATCATATAGTAACCGATTTAGCCGATCCTTGTTGAGGATTCTAGCATTGTTAATAATTGCCGGCCCGTAGAAGTTATTCTCGAACATAAACAGATCGTCATATGTGATAGCGTAGCGCAGACTTATATCATCAGTGACATGACGCAGTTTCTGGAATATTGCGTGTGTGTTGTAAGATCGTAGGTTCATTTCAAAGGCAATTGCGAAGATCAAGCAATGGAGAGGCGTACACAATATAACGAAGCCACCATCACCTGTTGGAACCAGACACGTCCAGAGTTTCTCTGGGGTATAGTGCTGAAATAGGTAGCCATACTTCGTGATACAAACCTTGATAGTCCTTTCGAAGAGATGCCGAAATATAAAGGGAATGCAGTTCTGTTGAGGTATGGGAACCCTGCTGTACCGGTATATGTCAATACCAAGGACGGCCTGTCGATTCACTCTTTCCTTGTTGAAGAAATGTTTTACTTTTTTAATAAAGGGAATCGGCAGCTCGGTTTCGTTGTATGTGTTGAGATTCTCAAAAGAGTCGTTCTGCTTGAAGAAATTTAGTATTTCTTCGTATGTGATATTTTCCATAGTTCTGTCATTATTCCTCCTTTCATTCTATCGTGATCTCCGATAGATAAACATCACTTATTTCTGTTTGAAGTCAAGTATTTTCTCCAAGGGCGACGTTTTACTTCCTTAGAAGAGGAAGCTATACTTACGCGGATCGTTCAAGACAACTTAGTTATGCGGATAAAACATTAGTTTTTACCGCACTGTCTCCCGTGCCATAACATGTTATTTTTACGTAACAAATTTCCCCTGATTGTAGAATGTTTTTTCCGCATTCCCAAGAATGATCTTTGAAGATTTCTTTTCATAACTTCTGAGGGATTTACATGCCTGATGGCAAACAGTTGTTGAAAGAAATGGGCACAGAGGGAAAGCGCTATCTTCGTTGGCATCGGCAGGGGGTAATAATTGTGTTTCCTTTTCAGGGGATTTTTGACTATATGGAAACAATTATGTGCCGGGGAGGTTCATGCACCATGCCCAAGCCGAGGCTGCTGTTTATGGGGACGCCGGAATTTGCCGTTCCGTCGCTGGAAATACTCATTGATGCCGGATATCCTGTGGTCGGAGTGACGACCCAGCCGGACAAACCCAAGGGGCGGGGTCGGCGCCTGCAAGCCTCGCCGGTGAAAGAACTGGCGGAGGAAAATGGCCTGCTGGTCCTGCAGCCGGAGCGGGTAAGAGACGACTCCTTCCTGCAGATCTTCCGGGGGCTGAATCCTGACCTCGTCGTCGTTGCCGCCTTCGGCCAGATCCTCCCCGGGGAGATTCTTGAACGTCCGAAACTGGGCTGCATTAATGTCCATCCTTCCCTCCTCCCCAAATACCGGGGTGCGGCGCCCCTCAACTGGACCCTGATTCGCGGTGAAAAGACAACCGGCGTAACAATCATGATGATGGACGCCGGCGTCGATACGGGTGACATCATTCTTCAGGAAGAGACAACCGTGGAAGAAGGAGAGACCTGTGATTGTCTTCATAACCGCCTGGCCAGGATGGGGGCGGATCTCCTCCTGAAAACAATCAGGCAGATCGAACAGGGAACGGCGATCCGGACGCCCCAGGATAATCATCAGGCCACCTATGCCCCCCGGCTGAAGAAAGAAGACTGCCGAATCGACTGGGGCAATAACGCCGTCGATATCGTCAATTTTATCCGTGGCTTATCTGCAACCCCCGGTGCGCATACATACCTTGACGGGAAGGTTTTCAAAATCTTTAAGGCTGTTGCGGAACCGGGAGCAGTCGTAGAGGAGAGAGGCGCAATCGGGCCGTCAACGCAGAGAGGGCTCCCCGTTGCCGCAGGAGCGGGCTATGTCTATCTTCAGGATGTTCAGTTGGAGGGCAAAAACAGGATGGGGATACAGGATTTTTTGCGAGGCAATCCTCTCAAGTCTCACGCCCGTTTGGGTTAAAAGATGAAAAAGCAAACCCCTCGTTCTCTTGCCGTTGAGATCCTGAACCGGGTGGAGGATGGCCAGGCCTTTGCCGAGCCCCTTCTCGATCAATATCTTGACACGGATCTCCTTAGCGATACCCGGGATAGGGGCCTGCTCACGGAGTTGGTTTATGGAACCCTGAGGATGAAGGGTTTTGTGGACTGGGTCCTCGCCCAGTTTCTGCAAAAAGATCTCACCGCCACTGATACAGGCCTGCGGAATATTCTCAGAACGGCGCTGTATCAGATTTTTTTTACCGACAAAATTCCGGACCATGCCATCGTCAATGAGGCCGTCGAATTGACCAAACTTGTTGATCCCGGAAAGGTATCCCTCACTAATGCCATCCTCAGAAACGTGCTCCGCCGTAAGGAGCAACTGCCATTCCCGGAGCGCCGTCAAGACTCCCGTAATTATATGGTTATCCTCCACTCCCATCCCATCTGGATAGTCGATAGATGGGTCCGGCAATGGGGGGAGGAAGAGGCACTTTCCCTCTGCCAAGCCAATAATACCGTTGCCCCCATGGTGTTGCGGGTTAACCGATTGCAAGCGGGCAGGAAAAGGGTTATGGAGGAACTGCATCGGGAAGGCATTACGGTCGAAAAAACCGCCTTTGCTCTCGAC
>DMAT01000383.1 GCA_003451635.1 Syntrophus sp. (in: bacteria)
CGCCGGCATAAGACCCCCACAGCACATCCGCCAGTGCCACCGGGTGTTCATCGATGAAAATCCCTTTTTCAATGCCCTCCCGGATCACCTGAATGATGGCGCCATGGGCCCGGGCCGAGTTTTCCTTGAGCTGCTGCATCATCTCTTCAGACAGGTTGTGAAGGGTTTCGCCCGATTGCAGGTGAAACAGATTGATCAGGATATTGGGATCATAATCATACACATCGATGAATACATCCCTGAACCGCTCCATCTTTTCTTCCACACTGATGTCCAGATTGACCACCTTGTGAATCTGGGTGGACAGATATTTGAGAATATCGATGGAAAGTGAGGTGTGCAGCTCCTCCTTGTTCTTGAAATACAGATACAGGGTCCCGGGGCTCAATTCTGCTTCATTGGCGATCTCCTCCATGGTTGCGCTGTTGAAGCCCTTGACTGAAAAAATTTTTCGGGCCGCGTTGATAATATCCCGGCGCCGGCGTTGTTTTTCTCTTTGTTTTCTCTCGTGGATGCCCATTTTTATACCATACGGCTATGAAGCAGATTCATTTATTAGTCAATGCATTTTATTATTATAAAATTTCCATGAATATCGCAAGGATAAAAATGAAAATACCGAAACCTGATCAATTTTATAATTTTATATGCCTTTTTCGGTTTTTGTGGTTTTTGGTTTCCATGTCACGTTTTTTTGTCTATGATATCACTGATAAAACTGGAATATGGATCAACCTCTGGGAGATTTGAAAATTATGCCGAAAACAACATATTGGGCAGATGCATATGTACACAAGGCGTGCAGCGCCGCAGACGCGCTGCAGCACATCAGGCCGGGACAACGGGTGTTCATCGGTTCCTCCTGCGGAGAGCCCCAGCACCTGGTCAATGAACTGTCCAAGGCATCGGAACGGTTCACCGATCTTGAAATCGTCCGTCTGCTGAGTATTGAAAGCGGACCATTGACGCTGATCGCCAACCGGTCCCATTCCCAGCAGTTCAACATCCGTTCCTTTTATCTGGGATCGGCCTCCCTCACCAAGATCAAAAAAAACAGGCGGTTCATCACCCCCATCAATCTGTCCCAGATTCCCCACCTGTTCAAGTCCCGGCTCATGCCTTTGAACGCAGCCCTGATCCAGGCATCCCCGCCGGATGACTTCGGATGGATGAGCCTGGGTGTTTCCGTGGATATCAATATGGCAGCCTGCGAGTCCGCAGACATAGTCATCTGTCAGGTGAACCCCAACATGCCCCGGGTCCTGGGCCGAAGCTTCATCCATGTCAATGACGTGGATTACATTGTGGAGCATGAAGAGGAACTGCTCACCATCCAGCCGCTCCCGGAAATGGAAACCGCCAACACCATTGCCAGACACATTTCCAGGTTGATCGGGGACGGATCAACCATCCAGACCAGCCTGGGTGTCACCAATGACGCCACCATGGTCTGCCTGTCGGAAAAAAATGATCTGGGGGTTCATTCCCAGTACCTGTCCGAACCCATGATGCGCCTGTTTTCCATGGGGGTGATCACAAACAAGAAAAAAGGGTTCAACAACGGCAAACTGGTGGCCGGCAGCGCGGTAGGGTCCACAATGCTCTATGAATTCATCGACGACAACCCGTCCATTGAATTTCATCCGTCCGACTATATCAACAATCCCACCATCATCGGCCGCCATAACCAAATGGTGACCCTGAACACGGGCATGGCCATCGATCTGACCGGTCAGGTGGCGGCGGATGCCCTGCCCCTGAACAATTACACCGGCATCAACGGGCTTCTGGATTTCACCCGTGGGGCTGCCATGTCTCCAAAGGGAAAATCCATTCTCATGCTGACCTCGACCACGGACAATGGAAAAACCAGCCGGATCATCCCCCACATGTCGGATTTCGCTGTGGTGGTGCCCAGAGGAGATGTCCAGTTTGTGGCAACGGAATACGGGGTGGTGAACCTGTTCGGCAAGACCCTTCAGGAAAGGGCCATGGCCCTGATCAGCATCGCCCATCCCGCCTTTCGGGAAGGGCTTTTCCTGCAGGCCGGGGAGATGGGATTGATCAGCCAGGAGCGCACCCTGACAGAATCCCTCTTCGGCGTCTATCCCGTCTGGCTGGAGGAAATCCGGGAATACAGCGGCGTCCGGGTTACCTTCCGTCCCGTCAAGCCGACGGATATCCGCCCCATCCAGGAACACTTCTACACCATGGACGACAAGGATGTGGCCACAAGGTTCTTCCAGTTGCGATCTACTTTCTATCAGGAACAACTGGCCGACATGTATCAGGTGGACTACATCAAGAATATGACCGTTGTTGCCGCCACGGGGGAGGGGGGGCTGGAAAGGGTGATCGCCGTTGGCGAATATAATCTCGAACCGGCACAAAACCGGGTGGAGGTCGCTTTTTCCGTCTCCACAGACTGGCAGGGCAAGGGGATTGCCCATGTCATTTTGACCAAACTTGCCCAAGGGGCCATGAGTCACGGTTATTCCGGCATGGTGGCCTATACCTCGCACCGCAACGCCGCCATGATCCGCCTGTTCAAGAAACTGCCCTACGCAATCAAGACGGCTCTGGAGGAGGACTTTTTTGTCCTGTCCTGCGAATTTTGCGAAAAACAGGTGATGTGATTCATACTTGGGAGCAACCAATCAATCAACCCAGCGGGTGAAATCTTCCATTTTCGCACGCGGCCGCTCGAAGTTGTTGAGGGGGTAGGCGTCGTCCGGATAACCCAAGGCCACGCCGACAACGACACGACGGTCGTCCGGTATGCCTGCGATGCTCCTCAGTAAATCCGGATAAAGCACGGCGGCGGCCATGATGCAGCTCCCCAGGCCCCGGTCATGAGCAAGGAGGCAGACGGTCTGGACAATAAGGCCTATGTCGAGCATGGCATACTCCATCCGCAAGTCCCGGGGCACGCAGGCCACCATCAGGCAAGGGGCGTCGAATAAACCCGTCATGCCAAGATAATAGCGGTTACGGGCCTCCTTGTCTTCCCGGGGAATTCCCAGGGTATCCAGAACAATCCTTCCCAGTTCTCCATACCTGCCTTTCATCGCCTCCGGCCATTTCTCCGGCATGGGAACATCGGGGGCAGGAAGCTCGCCGCTTAATGACCTTTCTTTGTTGAGCCGCTTGAGTTCCCCCAGGGGCGGACCGGTGATCACATATAATTCCCAGGGTTGTGTGTTTCCCCAGGACGGCGACCAGCGGGCCTCCTCCATGATCTCTTCCATCAGGCTGCGGGGAATTTCGGCGGGTTTAAACTTTCTGATCCTTCTCCGACCTTCGATCGCCTCTCTCAGCTCCATCATCAACCCCCTACTCTTATGTTTATTGAGACGCCTCTGACTTTACCTTTTATCTCTTGAAAGTCAAGAGGGACAAACTCAATGCCATGATTCAGGGGGATGGCATGATGATATTTCCCTTCTAACCCAAAATCTTTCCTAAGATCTGATTGATGATGGAATTCGTGTCGGGGATTTTACCGAGGGTAATTATCCCGTAGGGAGCAGCGGTTTCCGCTATGCTTTGCCTCTACCGTTTTTTTGCTCGGGGAGGAGGCATCCGGCGATGCATTTGTCATTGCAGGCGCCGTCACAGGGCTCAATGTGGATGGTGACGGTCGTGTGGGGGAAGCGATCTTTGATCTTATTCGATAATTCTTTTGCAATCCCGTGGGAAGCCAGTACCGACATGTGGGGATCTACCTTCAGATGAAACTCGACAAAACGGAAATGCCCCGCCTTGCGCGTCCGCAGGTCGTGGTAGCCCTGAATGACCCCTTCCTGCTCGAGAATGCACTGCCGGATCCATTCCACTTCCGCTTTGGGAAGATGAACATCCAGAAGGTCCTTAGCACCCTGAGTGGTCAAATCATAAGCCGCTTTCATAATGAGCAGGGCAACACCCAGGGCGGCAACCGGGTCAAGCCAGTAGAAATCCTGTCCGGGGGAGAGCCACTGAGCGAGCCAGATCAGGGCCAGACCGCCCATAACCCCGGCGGAGGTGTACACATCCGTTCGCAGATGCCAGGCGTCGGCCTGCAGGGCAACGGAATCCGTTTCCCTGCCGACCTTGAAAAGCATCTCCGATACGATAATGTTGACTACCGCTGAAATCAGCATCACGCCGACACCCCAGCCGATGGCCTCGATGGGCTGGGGTGTCGGCGTGATGCTGATTTCAGCGGTAGTAAACATTA
>DMAT01000006.1 GCA_003451635.1 Syntrophus sp. (in: bacteria)
CCACGTCGGCGGTATCATCGGCGGTAATATCCTGGGAAGATCCTTCGGTGAAACCTACCGTTGGGGAGGAATCTCGGGTTGCATCAATACGTATAACACCGGTTCCGTTTCCGTCTCATCAACGGGAAAGGTTGATTCCCTCGATGTGGGCGGGATAGCCGGTTACGGATCCATGGTGGTCAACAGCTACAATGCCGGCCGCATCAGCGGCGCCTCGGGACCGGAAACCACACTAAACCTTGGCGGCCTTGGCGGCAAAGAAGTTTATGTTCAGAATAGCTACAACATCGGCGCGGTAAGCGGCAAAGGTTCCGGGACCAACGTCGTGGGCGGCATTATGGGAAACGCCAGCCTGGCATGGGGGGAAACAGATAATACCAGGTATGCTGCCTTGAACGGCTTCTGGCTCAAGCAGTCGAAGGCGGACGGTGTTAACAGTGATGTCAAATATGCCAAAGGTTCCTATTTTTACAAGAAGTCAGGCGATATAAAGAAAAAGGAAACGGATTTCGGCAAGATTATTAAAATCTTTGACAGTGGGAAGGAAGACCCGAACAAGATGGTCGAAGGTACTTACGGAGCGGTCTACTCATTCGATAGTCCCACCGCAACCGTTATGACACGATCCGATGATGGTCCGGGCAAGCGAGCGAATCTGAAGGGTACGCTCCTCAATAATCTCAACGGGATGGTTGAAGACAAAATCGACCGCATGTACCGCAAATGGGTCATTGACGGAACAAACGGCGGATATCCCGTATTGTCATCCCAACCGGCCAGTTTCAGCAACGCCGATGCAAAGCCCGATGCATCGGTCGCCATGCAGATAGCCGGCGAGTACCTGGGTGAACACAAGCAATGGACCGACAATGTCCGGCTTAACGCCGACGGCACGTTCAAACGCGCCAACGGCGGCGATGGCGGCACCTGGACTTACAATGGGAAGAGGCTTATCCTCCGGTGGTCCAAATGGGCGCCCGAAATTCTCGAACAGAAGTCCACGGGAGTATTCTCGTCGAATATCTACGGTTTCAAACTGACACGCTCCAATGCTTCCACATCAGCCGAAAAACCGGACACAGGGACAGCAAAAAAGATAGCAGGCGTGTATTATGCCCAGCACAAGGACTGGACCGGCAATATAATAATCAATGCCGACGGCACCTTCAAGCGTGACAGCAACAGCGATGGAGGCACCTGGACCTTTGATGGAAGGAAGCTTGTTCTCAAGTGGTACAAATCGGCGCCTGAGACCCTCATGACGTCGGCTACGGGATTCTACTGTCCCGCATACAAGTTCACTCTGAGACTGAGACGCTGACCGATCCGGTATGCACTCAACGAATCAGTTAAATACTATTGATGCCCGCCAGAAAAGTTCAAGAGCAGGGGCAAGTTCATGGCATGCGATCATTGACATTGTCGGACAATAACCTCTCCCTTCAGGTCCTCTCTTTAAGTTTAGCTCCTGCTTCCCATTGTTCCGCTTCGAGGAGATCTTTATCCGTTTTGTAGATCGTACTCGTATCGGCCCCATCCCACCTGGCTTCATGCATCAGGACGGCATGCATATCCGCATACGTAAGCTCTGCCTGGGAAAAATCTGCTCCCTTTACTATGGCGTGAGAGAAATTGGTGTAAGGCAAACGGGCCCGCACGAATTGTGCCCCTGTACAATCTGCCTTCATGAAAAGGGATTGGGCAAGGGAGGCGTCCGTAAGGTTGGATACTTTGAGTTTCGCTTCCGTGAAATTGGACATAGGCAGGTTTGCCTTATGGAAGTCCGCCTTATCTGCCTTGGCGCCGACAAAGTTTACATATTTACCGTGGGCCTCCCGGAAGATTGCCCCGGTTAAATCCGCCCCGGCAAAGCTCGCCTGGGTGATATCGGCACGGGAAAAATCGGCGGCCTTGAGATCCGCCTTCTCCAGGATGATCATTTTAAGGTTACAATTCAAAAACTTCTGCCCCGCCAGCTTTGTTTCCGTGAAGTAGGCTTTCGTCAGATCGGTTTGATGAAAAATGGCGGTGGACAGATCAGATGCCCCGGCTATCATGCGGCTTAGATTAGCCCCCGTGAAATCGGTCCCGGTTAGCAGACAGTGGTGCAGCGTAACCCGGGAAAGTGTCGCGCCGGCAAAGATGCAGCCGCAAAGCGAAACATTTTCGAAAAAGGCGTTGGGAATTTCGCATCCGGAAAAATCAAGGCCCGTCAGATCGGCGTCTTTGATTCCCCCATCTTTCCTGATCTTTTCAAGATATTCTTGTGCGCTCATAGATCCTTATTCAACGACAGCAGGGTTCTTTTGATATTTGCACCTTTGAGATTCGCTTTGTTGAGCTTCGCCTGGTAAAAATCAACACCGTAAAGGTTCGACAACTTAAGGTCCGTCCACATCAGGCTTGCTTTGCGCAGGGAGCCTTTGAAGAGATTGATTCCCCCGAGAGTTGCCCCTTCGAGGTTTGCCTTGGCGAATTTTGCTTCTCTGGCAACGGCCCTGGTTAAAATGGCGCCGGTCAGGTCCGCCCCCGTAA
>DMAT01000333.1:0-169 GCA_003451635.1 Syntrophus sp. (in: bacteria)
TGAGCCACGAGATGACAACACCGCTTAGTGGCATCATTGGCTTTTCAGAGCTGCTTTTGGACGAGTTATACGGAACCTTGAATGAATATCAGAAACAGTATGTGAGCAATATCCATCAATGCGGCAAGCATCTGCATGGTCTTATCTTCGATATCTTCGCCTTGATAGA
>DMAT01000333.1:330-5133 GCA_003451635.1 Syntrophus sp. (in: bacteria)
TGGACAATGGTATGAAATTCACGCCCGACGGTGGTTCTATTGCCGTGCATGCCCGCTTTTACAGAGCAGGTGAGTCCTGTGGTGATGGGCAGGCCGGACTGCCGGGGGAGAGAGGGGATGTGGTTGAAATCTCCGTCATCGACACGGGCATCGGGATAAGACCTGAGACGATGCCAAGTCTCTTTTCTGTTTTTCACCAGGTCGATTCTCCTTACAACAAAGAGTATGACGGTATCGGTGTCGGTCTGGCCTTGACGAAAAAACTGATTGAGTTGCTTCATGGCAGAATCTGGATCAAAAGTGCACCTGGCAAAGGGACCACGTTCAGTTTTATCATTCCGGTGCTGCAAAGCGAAAAGCAACATTCTCTTGATCCGGCTGACTTCCCGTCTGCCGGGGTTAGCTGACCCTGGAGGGTCGAAACTATGGGCAAAAAGATACTTGTCATTGAGGACAATCCGATGAACTGCCGACTGATAGCCGACATCCTGACCTATCACAATTTTACGGTTATTACGGCGGATAATGGTGAGAGCGGGATAGCGATGACCAGGGAGCAGATGCCTGATCTGATATTGCTTGACCTCCAGATGCCGGGGATGAACGGTTTCGAGACCTTGCAGCAGATCAGGGACGACCCGCGGATACAAGGTATGAAGGTTGTTGCCGTTACCTCCTATGCCATGGCCGGCGACAAAAAGCTGGTTTTAGCCGCAGGATTTGACGGCTATATCGCAAAACCGCTGGATACAAAGGAGTTCCCCCAGACCGTGAAGAAGATGATCGGTGAACCATGATGGCCATACAAGAAAGAGATATGGGGGAAGGTTGCATGTTTAACATCCGGAAATTCCTTGTTTTTGTTCTTGACGGAAAACGGTATGCAATCCCTCTGCAGGCGGTGGAACGGGTTGTTGCGGCCGTCGAGGTCACTCCCCTGCCCGAGGAGACGGATATAGTTGCCGGGGTGATCAATGTCCAGGGGCAGGTCATCCCGGTACTCAACATTCGTAGAAAATTCAGGCTGCCTGAACGCGCCATCGATCTGGACGATAATATCGTCATAGTCGCTGGGATAAAAGGGGCAGTTGCGTTTGTTGTTGATGCGGTGCAGGGGGTCATTCAACGAAGGGAGGAGGAAATCACCCCCGCGGGAGGCCTCCTGCCGGAGATGAAATACACCGAGGGGGCGATCAAGGTAGACGATGATATCGTCTTTGTGCATGACATCGACAAGGCGCTTTCTTGTGAAGAAAAGCGCCGACTTGAAACCGTCCTTGAAAAAGTATCAGAGGATCTTTTCTTGCGAACAAAAGAGAATGACGGAAACCGGATGGAGGCCTGACCTCAGTGCACACAGGATGAGCGTGAAGTATGGGCAAAATGATAACGGATAATCTGCTCGCCCAGTTCAGCGGTTTTGTTGAATCGCATATGGGGCTGAGCTTTCCGCAGGAGAAGTGGCCCGATCTTGAAAAAGGTCTGCGTGCTGCTTGCGGGCAATTCGGCGGCGACCAAGAAGAGACCTTTATCCGGGAGTTCATGGCTGCCAGCCTGTCCAGGAGACAGATCGAAATACTCGCTGCCTGCCTGACTGTGGGTGAAACCTATTTTTTCAGGGAAAAGAATGTCCTTGAGGCCGTTAAATATCTTGCCCTGGCCGAGATAATCCGGACGCGAAGGGGGGCAGACCAGTCCATAAGGATATGGAGTGCCGGCTGTGCCGGCGGCGAAGAGCCGTATACCATTGCCATGATGTTGCAGATGCTGGTGCCGGACCTGAAGGAGTGGAACATCACCATCCTGGCCACAGATATCAATCCTCTCTTTCTGGAGAAGGCCGTGAAAGGTGTCTATACACCATGGTCTTTCCGGGAGGTGCCCGAGCAGATCATCAACAGGTTTTTTATAAAGCAAGGGGATCGTTTCGAGATCCTGCCCGAGATAAAGAAAATGGTCACGTTTTCCTATCATAACCTGATGCAGGACGACTATCCTTCGCTGTTGAACAATACCAACGCCATGGATCTGATCTTCTGCCGCAATGTCCTCATGTACTTTTCCCCGGAGACCATAAAAAACGTGGCGCGGAGATTCCACCGTTGTCTGACCGAGGGCGGACGGCTTATTGTCAGCCAGACAGAGGTCAATGATGTCTACTTCCCGGGGTTTGAGAAGGTGTGCCAGGCTGGCGCCATGTTTTTTGTCAAGCCATCTGTCATGAGGCAAACCGACCGGGTGCAGAGGGGTAACCCGCAAACAATCTCCCTCCCCCGCCCGTTAAGGGTGGGAGTTGACCGACATTCTTTACTCGAAGACGTATCCTTGCTGGAGGATGGGAATCACGGCGCGGGGAAAATCCGTAAGGGAGTGACGGAGGAGTCCCTGTATGAGCAGGCTGACAATTTCTTTGCCCAGGGGGAATACCACAGGGCGGAAGAGCTGTTGGAAAGATTGATCGAATCCAGTCCCGGCCATGCAGAGGCCTTATCGCTTCTGGGCCGGGTTTGTGCCAATCAGGGCCGGCTTGATGATGCCCTTCGTTTTATTGAAGAGGCAATCTCGGTGGATACCATGAATCCGGGTCGCCATTATCTGCACGCCTCGATTTTGATAGAAATGGGGCGGAGACCGGAGGCAATGACTGCCCTCAAGAAGGCGATCTATATCGATACTGATTTTGCCCTTGCATACTTTGCCATGGGAAATCTGGCTCTCGGCTCCGGCAACAGGGTTGAGGCCGAGCGGGATTTCAATACGGCGCTGCTGCTGCTCGGAAAACACAGCCACGATGACATCCTGCCGGAGGCTGAAGGTATGACCGCGGGCAGACTGATGGAGCTTATCGGGTCGATGCAATGGCGAAAGACGGAACGACGAGGGACGAGGGACCAGGGACGAGGGACGAGGGACGAAAGATGCGGGCCGATAGGATGTTGATCGTGCGGACTAAGGGGACAGAATTTTTTTCGCGGCTTTATGCGAAAATCATTCTGTCCCCGAATTTGTAAAGGAAAAATATGGAAGATGTTGAAAGACAGCAGATACTCAAAGAAAGGGCCAAGTCCCTCGCAATCGAGACCGCGACGGAAGACGCCGGGGAAGAGAAGATCGAGATCGTTGAATTCATGCTGTCCGGTGAACGATACGGCATTGAATCGCCTTACATCCGCGAGGTCTATCCCCTGAAGGAGTTTACACCCCTCCCCTGCACCCCGGCCTTTGTGCTGGGCCTTATCAATATCAGGGGGCAGGTCTTGTCTGTTGTTGATATCGGCAGGTTTTTCGATCTCCCCCGCCAGGGGGTAACCGACCTGAACAGGGTCATCGTCCTCAACTCGGGAGCCCTGGAGTTCGGTATTCTGGCGGATGATATTCTCGGTATGCGCAGGGTGTCGATGCAGGACGTTCAGGAGTCCCTGCCGACCCTGACCGGCATCAGGGCCGAATACCTGAAAGGGGTGACCCCTGACAGGCTGACCGTGCTTGATGCCGGCAGGATCCTTGCGGACAAGAAGCTGATTGTTCATGAGGAGGTGGGGGGATGAGGGATGAGGGACGAGAGGACGAGAGGACGAAGGGAGCGGGGGAAAAAATCGTTTCTCGTCTCTTTTTAAGGGAGTTCCAATGACAACGGATGAAGCATTTATCAAAAAGCTGCTTGCCACATTCAGGATAGAGGCGGAGGAACATATCGCTGCCATATCCGCGGGCCTGCTGGAGCTCGAAAAGCAACCGCTGCCGGAGAGGCAGAAGGAGATAGTCGAGGTTATCTTCAGAGAGGCGCACAGCCTGAAGGGCGCGGCGCGATCGGTCAATCTTGCCGATATTGAACTGGTCTGTCAGGCCATGGAAGGCCTGTTCGCTGCGCTCAAGCGCGGAGAAATGGTCTTGTCCCCACCCCTTTTTGATCTGCTGAACGAGGCCACGGATATCCTCAACAGGCTGTTCTCGTTAGCGGATACGGCCCTGACATCTGCGGACCTGACCGGGGTTCAGGCCATAAAAGAGAAACTTGCGGATGCGGCCAAAGGGAAACTGCCTGCTTCTGCCGCCAAAGGAGCGAGGGGTGAAAAAAACAATCCCACAGCTCAACCTGATTCTCTCCCGCAGGGGGCCGGGCCGCTTGAAAAGCCCTCTTCTCCGGCAACAGGGGATGAAGGGCAGGACTCCGGTCTGTCCGGCGCGGCGCCTGAAAACGTTGGGCCGAAACAACCGGAACCGCCGGCTGTCCTTGGCGCTGAAAAGGGTGACGCCGGTTCCGAGACGATCAGGATATCGGCAGCAAAATTGGAATCCCTTCTTCTCAAGGCGGAAGAGCTTGTCTCGGCAAAACTGGCGGCGCGTCGGCAGGCAACACTGACCAGAGAGCTGAAGACCCTGTTTGACGCCTGGAAAAAGCAATGGGCAAAGTTGAGCTCCGAAGTCCGTTCAAGCAGTGAGATGATGGCCGAAAAGTCCATGGCCTTTTCAATGTCGAGTCTTTCGGCCTCGGCAGCAATAGACGAATTCATTGAATGGAATCAGCATTTCAGCCGCAATATGGAAACCAGGCTTCTCGGGCTCAAGACAAATGCCGAGGAGGACTCCCGCTTTATCGGCACCATGGTCGACAATCTGCTTGACGACATGAAGCACGTGATGATGTTGCCGTTTTCTTCAGTGCTTGCCGCCTTTCCCCGGCTCGTCCGCGACATCTCCCGCGAACAGGGCAAAGAGATAGACTTTGCCCTGGAGGGCGGCGACATCGAGATCGACAAAAGGATTCTGCAGGAGACCAGGGACCCGCTCAACCATCTGGTG
>DMAT01000355.1 GCA_003451635.1 Syntrophus sp. (in: bacteria)
TTTCTTTATGTTAATTTTAACTTGTAATATTGAAAATCATCCGCTAAGATAACGCACTCCTGAAAGGATGATTCGCATCGCGTGAGATAAAAAACGAAAAGGAGGTGATCTCCAGCGTAAGTTGCTCAAGTGGAGTTGATATTCGTAACATAAAAAGCCGCCAACTACATGGTACCTGTGAACAATTATTCACCGAATTGCCCGTTCGGGAAAAGCAGGAATAAAAAACATTAACAGGAGGAAAAAATGAGGAAATTTTGGTTACTTTTACTGTCCATAGGTCTGATCATGGCTTTCGCCATGCCCGCCGCAGCGGTTGATGTCAAGTTCAGCGGCAACTACTATGCCCAAGGCTGGTATGTGGATAACCCCTCGGTGCTGGACAAGTCTGCACCCAGTACTGATCCGTCCTGGACCAACAACTCCCGGCGCAGCGCCAACGCATTCTATTCTCAGCGCTTCCGCTTGACGACGGAATTTCAGGTCGTCGAAGGACTGAAACTCGTCACCCGTTTTGACGCCCTGGAGAAAAGATGGGGCGATCAGTCCTGGGCAGGCTCCACCGGTGAAACCCAGAGCCGCACAAATGCAGGATACGCAACCGGGACGGCCGGTCAGGCAAAAATCCAGGAAAACCTCGAATTCGAAAGGGCCTACCTGGATTTCAACGTCCCCTTCGGTAAGTTCCAGGTCGGTTATATTGAGTATCTCGTGTGGGGGACATCATTCCTTAACACTACCCTCTCTGCGGGCGGCATCCGTTACATGTATAATCAGGGTCCTTGGCAGGCGGTCGCCGCAGTGGAAAAGCGGGCCGAACAATTAGGCCTTGCCGGTGGGAAACTTGGCGCTAAGTGGACCAATGCTACTACCGGTGGTTCCGGTTACATCGGCGATGGCAACGACGCCGACCGTGATGTTTACGACCTCGGCGGCATCTACAAATTTAAAACCGGTGAGGCAGGCCTTCTCTATCAGTACATACGCAGTTCCCAATTCAAGACCCAATTCAACAACGGTTACCTGACCCAGCTCAGCGGCCTTTATCCTTACGCGAAACTGACCTTCGGCAAGCTGTTTCTCGAAGGCGAGTTCATGTACGGATTCGGCGACCTGAGATCGTATGAGATCAACGGAGGAAATACCAATGCCAACCAACCCACGGCGGGAGCGAATCTGAACAAGGCACAGAATGTCAGTCTGACTGCCTTGGGGGCCTATGCCCACGCGAAGTATGACCTCAAACCCGCCTATTTGGGGGCAAAGTTCGTCTATATCAGCGGCGACGATCAGTCCAACAGCGATAAGGCGACCGGCTCTATCCTGCAGTCCCTGCAGATGAACCGCAGCTTCTATCCCACCCTGATCCTCTGGAACGACGACTATCAGAACAACATGGGCAACATCCCGGGGAACGTCCCCGCAGGGGCCACCGGGACCAACCGCAGAACCGGCCAGAGCTACGCCGTCAGGCAAGAGATGGACAACGTCTGGTTCTATCAGGTCTATGCCGGCGTCAAGCCAACGCCCAAAATTGACGTTTCGGCGGCCCTGTCCATCGCCAGTGCAGACAAGAAACCGAAGAGCGACGTGGGCGCTGTCGGTAGTCTTGGCTATTATGGCGGAGCCACCGTCACCGAATTCGTATCCGCCCAGTACGGGACAGAGCTCGACCTTACGGCCTCCTACAAGATCTACGACAATCTGAGTTACATGATCGGTGCCGGCTACCTCTGGACAGGAGACTATTTCAAGGGCTACAATAGTAACGCAGTGGTCAGCAACAATTACCTTCTTTCCCATAAGTTGACGCTGACTTTCTAAACTAATTGGAATGATCTGCACACAAGATGCCCCTGCGATTCTGTGCAGGGGCATCTTGTCAGAATATGAGAAATTAACAGACATGAAGTAAAGTGAACCACTAAGAAAAGGGAGTTGGACATGAAAAAGATTTTATTGCTGGTGTTTTTAATCCTGATACTGGCACTGCCGGGGCTGCTATTTGCCAAGGATAAGAGATTTATCTTCATGGCCTCAACCATCGGCCCTATTGACGCCGGTATCGTCGGGTCTCTGGAAGCAGGCTTTGAAAAGGATACGGGCATCCGGGTTCGTCACGTCGGAGCGGGCACGGGAGCGGCGATGGATATTGCCAGAAAATGCAACATCGATCTGGTCATGGTCCACGCCAAAACCCTGGAAGAAAAATTTATCGCCGAGGGATATGGCACGGAACGGATTCCCCTCATGTACAACGATTTCGTCATCGTGGGCCCCCCAAGCGATCCCGCCGGAATCAGGGGCATGAAGACGGCCAGGGAAGCCTTGAAAAAGATCGCCGCCGCGGGAGCCTTGTTTATTACCAGGGGTGACAAATCGGGCACCCATATCGCGGAAATGGACCTTTGGAAAGCGGCGGGAATCAAGCCGGCCGGTCCCTGGTACATAACATACGAAAAAGGGGCCGAAGGAAATGCCCCCACCCTCCGTTTCACCGATCACAAAGGGGCATATACGGTAATCGACCGGGCCACGATTCTGGCCACCAAAAAAGACATTAAACTTGAGATCCTCGTCACCGGCGATGAAGCCCTGCTGAACCGCATCTCGCTGATCCCGGTAAATCCGCAAAAATGCCCCCAGGCCAACCTCAAGGAAACCATGATCTTCGTGAAATGGCTTACAGACCCTAAAAATGGGCAAAAAATCATCCAAAGCTTCGGCGTCAAGGAATATGGGAATCCCATGTTCTTCCCCGATTCGATCCCGTGGCGAAAGAGCCAGGGCATTAAATAAGAGCATACGGAGGACAGCACATGAAGAGGCTAACAAAAGTAATTTGGACATTTTTCTCAATCTTCGCCCTGTTGATAATTGCCGGTGTAAGCATAAGCACGGCGGACGCCGCACCGGCCCAACCCAAACAGAAAAATATCATTCTGGCCACCACCACCAGCACCCAGGACACAGGCCTGTTGGACGTTCTTATTCCGATCTTTGAAAAGAAGACCGGTTATTTCGTCAAGACCATCGCCGTAGGTTCCGGTCAAGCGATGACCATGGGGGCCAAGGGAGAGGCGGATGTCCTGCTGGTCCACTCCCA
>DMAT01000307.1 GCA_003451635.1 Syntrophus sp. (in: bacteria)
TAAGCCTGGCGGGCGCCTCGGAAATGGAGGTCAGCATGGCCTCCACATCGCCCTTCGTCAGATTCCCCCGACCGACTTCAACAAGAACACCCGCCATGCGCCTCACCATCTTCCAGAGGAAATGAGACCCCGCCACCCTAAAGACGATCAAGTCGCCTATCTCCTCCGTGCTAATGGAGTCAATTTGCACTTTCGTCGAGGCATTCTTATCCAGGCGCCGGTCGGCAAAAGAGGCAAAATCATGAAATCCCTGGAACAACTGGCATGCGTCTTTCATCTTGACCGCATTCAGGGCGTCTTTCACCCACCAGACGTAACGCTTGCCGAAGGCGGTGCGGACCCGGGAAACGACATAGATATAGACCCGCGCTACGGCGTCATGGCGGGCGTGAAAATCGGCAGTGACCTGCGCCACCTTGAGGATGTTGATGCCGGCCGGCAGCAGGTCATTCAGTCCCTCCCTGATTTTCCGGGGCTGCTGCCCATTCTTTACGGTGAGATGTGCTACCTGACCCAGGGCATGGACACCGGCGTCCGTTCGTCCTGCCCCCTGGACATCCACATCCTGGCCGAAAAACTCGCTCGCCGCCTGGATAAGCGTCCCTTGCACGGACCGGGCGTTCTGCTGGGTCTGCCACCCCCGATAGCCCGTACCGTCATATTCCAGGGTCAGTTTGTATTTCACCGCCGCCGTTATCGCCATATCATAAAGTCCCTTAGTTTCATTGTAATCAATAGCAAAGATCTTTTTCTTTTACAAGTTCATCCGCGTTCAATACTCGCCTTTTCTTTCCCACCATGAGACATTATTGCAATATTCATAGCATTGACATGTCCACATAAAGTGTGTAGAATCCGAAGCGTTAATTGTCCTAATACGTTGGCGCAATCGGGCATCCACACTGTGCAGCATTGAAAAGAAACTTCAACTTTATACCTCGACTCAAGAATTATTCGTACTGAAAAATAACTGTTTACGGAGTCATGATGATGGACAGCTGGGTAAAACAGAAATCAATGGAAGTGCTTACATTAATGACTTTAGCCGTTACAACTTGGCGACTTTATCCCCCGAAAAACCCTATGGTCATCAATTCCATTGAGAGCCTCTATAAGGCCCTGGAAACATTGCTTCAAAAAGAAAAGTCCCTCATATTCGCCGAGACGGAAAAAAATCTTCTGATCTACAATGAGCAGATAAGCCAGAATGAACTGAAACAACCAAGAATTGCTGCCTTGTTTGAATTACTGATCAATTTTGAAATCAAGAGTGTAACTATCAACCATGGCGTGACCAGGGAAGATCTGTCCGGGTTCGTGGGTATTTTGGCACAACAGCCCGAAGCAATTACGCTATCCGGAGGTATAAATAAAGTTATCGGGGAAAGAAATATTGCCCACATTCTTTTGGGTCAGAGGGTCTACATCGCGAAATCCAGCAGAAACAAGCTTCTTGCCGGCCTCGATATCCATGATGATGATATTATTCAATATATTACCGGAGCGAATCCGCAATTGGATCTGGATGTCGATCAAGTCAGGGAAATGGCGCAGAATAGCGAGTGGATGGAGCAGATCTTCAAGAACGGCATGAATCAGATCAAGAATAAAGGATATATGCCGAACTCTCAATTGTCTGAGAACATTGTCCTAATGATGTCGATGCTCGACCGGATTGTTGACAAAGCAGATCAGGAGAAGTTTTCCCGTATGATTGCGAAGTCGGTTGCCGATCTGGATGAGGATATGATCGGCCACATTTTATCTCAGGATATCGAACATTATTTCAACGGAAAAATATTTCAGGATGTCCTAGATCAGCTTGAGGGTGGGAAGATTGACCGAGTTATGGACATTCTTCACAATCAGATCAGGCATAGCAAGCCTCTGCCGGGAAGAGATGGTGCGGCTCTTTTTTCCCCCCCGGATGAACAAGCCTATCAGCGTTCCCTCGCTTCAGACAAGAAAAAGATGTTGCAACAGATAAAAGACGCTGAAAAGAGGAGAAACGAAAAAAAGATTGATGGCCTGAAACAAGAGATTGCGCCCCTCCTCGCCGGCAAGGAAGAGAGTTTTCTGAATGCCTCCCTGATGGATTCCCTGGCCGGCATTGTCAGTGATCTGACCGTCCATGAACAGCATGAGACCGTGGAAGCCCTTATTGATCGCCTCGCAGAGGCGTTGTTGAGTGAGAGACAGGATATCCGCGATCATGCGTCCGCGGCGTTGGTAACTATCATTGAAAGTCTTCCGGAGCAACGTCAGCAGGCCGTCGTCGAACGATTGTCAACAACGCTGATGCGATGGATACAACTGGAAACATCGGCCACGGAGGCCCATAAGAAGCTTTCCTCCCGTCTGAAAGACCATATGATCAAGCTGATTCAGGAGAAAAGATATGCAGAATGTCTGCCCTTGCTGAATGCTTTTCACCTCATTGATTACGGTTTCCTGGAGAAGAATGAGAATATCCAAAAGACCTCAGCCGGCATCATTAACGCACTTTCCAGCTCGTATCGGTTGGACCTTTTGTTTGCAGCCTATGCGAGTAGCGGTGATCAAGAAAAGATGGATATCGGACGGATTTTGTCGCGATTAGGAAATACCTCTCTCCATCGGTTAATGGATCTGCTGCGGGATCAGCCTGACGGCGATGAGCGGGTCAAAATTCTTCATCTCATCAGGGAAATTGGTCCTGCGGCCCTGTCGGTAATAAAAGAGAGAAGCTTGAAGGATTTCCCTTGGCATCACCACAGAAACTTGGCTTATTTACTTCGTTTCATTAAAAACAGTGATACTGTGGACGCATTACAAACACTCCTGAGGCACAAACATCAAAAGGTCAGGGAAGAGGCATTGGAAAGTCTTTACCTCGTCGGCGAAGACGAAAGAGGACCGGTGCTCCTGTCTTTATTATCGACCAGCGACGATTCACTTAAGATTAGTATAATCGAGCTTTTAGGAAAGATAAAATACAAAGAGGGGGCAACTGCTCTCATAGAGATGCTTAAAGCTCGTCCCTTTATTGCAACCTCGGCAAGAAAGACGATAGAAGAAGTTATCTGCACAGCCCTGGGCAAGATCGGCACCCCCGAAGCGGCGGCGCTGCTTGCCGAGATCAGCAATCAGAAATTTTACAGTATGGGTTCCTATCCGGAAAGGGTCAGGAAAGCCGCCGCTAAAGCGCTGACGGCTATCAATCCTTAAAAGAAATATCGCCCCTAATAAGTTTGCCAGGACCGGTTAGTTATTACTTCTGCAACTCCGGCACGGGATTATTCTTCGAAACCGCAATGCTCCGGAAGCCGTGGCTCCCCGGATTTGGGCAATGTATTTCCGGGTTCGGTCCCCGGCCAATCGCGTAAGGATTGCCGCTGGCGGGACAAACCAAGGCAGGGCTGACCTCCTTTTTGCCCTGCTGGAGCTCATAGGCAAGCTGCCAGAGGTTTTTAATGCATTTATCCGTGGTGGCGTCAGTCGCATATGTTCCCATGCGTACGGGCTTCGGTTCCTCAAAAGACGCCAGGAGCCGTGGGAATTGATAGACGATGAATCCCAGGCAGGCGATCAGGACCAAAGCCATGGCGATCTTCCAGGCCCGTGTTTCCAACAGCCGCTGTAATCTCGGCCTCTCGATCTCCCCAGCTTCGATGTATTTTTCCGCCCGATCAATCATGCACTGGGGACAATTGACTGCCCCCTCCTGACCGTATTCATCGCCACTA
>DMAT01000375.1 GCA_003451635.1 Syntrophus sp. (in: bacteria)
CGGCTCGGGTGGCCAGCTTTCCTTCCGCCGCCGCCTTCGCCAGCATCCCCGTATCATTGATCAGCAATTCTACCGTCTCCATACATCCGATGACTGCAGGCAGTAGATGGTCTTCAGCGCTCCGCTTCCCCATTTTTTTCAACTCAGGTAGTTCTGAGGTATTGCCAACCGCTATCTCGTTTATCTGCCTCGTCACGCCCCGTAAACGGTCTCTCACTTCATTTGTAGCCACAGCCATCGTGCCATAAATTCCCTGATATTTTCCTTCCACAGCCTTAGAATGATCATTTGCCGACATCTTATGCATAATGTCGTTACACTCCACAAGACCACCCAGTCCGTCGATGCAATTATTCAGGTTGTTCTTGATCTCATTGAAATCGCCATTATAGGCATCGGTAATCTTCTCAGGAACAACACCCTTGCTGATCTCGTCGACGTACTTTGCTGCGACGTTCAACGGCTTTACGATGGCGTCCACAATCTGGTTTACCGCCTCCATAATCTCCTTGTCTGTACCCTTCAAGCCGCTGATATCGGCACGTGCAGCAAGTTTGCCACCATTGACGGCGGTTGCAAGATCCCAGATTCGCTCAAAGAGAAGCGAGCCTCCATCTCCGCCAGAACTTTTTCTCTCTTCCATCTCTATGTCTCCTCCTTTTATGATAACTTCTTTTGCAGTCGTGTCTCCAACGGTTTCTTCTTCTGTTAACAAATCAAGTCTTGCACCATTGTCATTTTGCCCTTTATCGTTCACAGACAGCGATGATCTGGCGAAGATGCTCTTTTTTACCTTACCTTCCATGCCCTTCTCCTTTCTTCATTTTTCTTATCCATCCGCCCCTCCTTATTCACCATACAATCCCCCTTGCATCCCAATATAAAACCACTATGATTGCGGTCGGCAACGCTTCTGGATCTCCTCCGCCAGTTCTGCATATTCAATCGCCCCCGATGAGCGGGGGGCATATGTCAAGACACTCTTCCCGAAGGACGGCGCCTCGGCGAGCTTCACATTCCTCCGTATTTCCGTTTTGAAAACCTTTGCGCCATACTCATCCCGGACCAATTGCACAATCTCCCGCATGCTTTTGAGTCCCTTGATCATCATGGTAAAACAGATGCCCAGCAGGTGGGGATAGATACCCATCTCCTTTTTTATCTCGTCCACGGCCAGGGTCATGCTGACGAGTCCTTCCAGGGCAAGATACTCGGCCGTTACAGGGAGGACATAGGCGTCAGACGCCACCAGGGCATTGACCGAAATCAGGGACAATGAGGGAGGACAATCACAGAAGATGAAGTCGTATTTCTGTCGCAACGGTGCGAGGCAATCTTTGAGTCTGTTTTCCCGCCCCGCCATATCCGCAAGAATCAGGTCGCTGCTGGCCATTTCGAAACCGCCAGTCAGCAAGTCAAGATTGCGCACCACCGCAATCCGGATGGCCTGCTCAGCTTCGATACCGTCAAAGAGAAACGCCGCCGCCGAGGGGGTCAGTTTATCAAAAGGTATGCCCAGCGACATGGAGGCAGACGCCTGGGCATCCAGATCCACCAGGAGAACCTTCAGTCCTTTTTTTGCCAGGGCAGCGGCGACGTTCACGGTGGTCGTGGTCTTCCCTGTCCCTCCCTTGTTGTTGATCACGGCAATGATCATTATCCAGCCTCCTTCATGACCTGCTTGAATCTTCCATTTGCGCCTCTGATGTTTTTCAGGGAATCCGTCAAAAGACTTTGCGCCCCCTGGCAAATCGGGTCACCGTGCCCAAAATAGATCTCTTTAACCTTTCGCTGACAGATGTTTTTCATGGCCTGGACGAAACCTTCTTCATACCCCCCTCCTTCCGAACGGACGATCACCGGGGAGTCTCCGACAAAGAGTACCCCGGATTCCTCGTTGAACAGGCAAATGGAGTCCTCGCTGTGTCCCGGCGTGTGAATGACTTCAAACTCGCTGTCTCCCATCCGCAGCCGCTGCCCGTTCTTGAGCACATGGTCCACCCCTTCCAGATAAGGAGAAAATGCATAGACTGTCGGATTGTACCGTTCTCTAATCATGGATAAAAGTATCGTATGATCGTAGTGACAGTGAGTAAGAACTACCTGCTCAACCTTCCTCTTCCCCACACCTGTATGTATTTGTTCTAATTGATCCAGGGTTGCGGGATCGCTCCCTACATCCACGAGCGTATTAATGTCCTCGATTCGCTTCCATTCCCCCAGAACCAGATAGACGTTCGAGCTGTAAACAAGACCGCTATCTGGGACAGAAATAATCTTCACGTCGTCGCCTCTGACTTCCGGAATACCTGGCAGCCCGACACCAACTGCTCGAATAGATGAGAGGCTTCCCCAGGCATCTTTTGGGTGTGCTCGGTGACAAAAATCCCTCCCGGTTCCAGGGCGCCATGAAACATCCGGATCACTTCGACCCGTTGTGGCGGCTGGAAGTGCAACATGACGTTCTTACATACGATCAGGCTGAAACCGTCCCGAATCGGTTTAAAGGTCAGAAGATCGTGCAAGCTCGGCTGGATACATTGCCTGATCAGGTCGACAAGCCGGAAGTGCCCTTCCTTTTCCGCAGGTTGAAAATACTTTTGGAAGAGCTCCGTCGGAATCCGCTGAAGTTCATCCCAGGGATAGACGCTTTCTTTCAATGTCTCCAGAAGCGGCGCATCGTAATCCGTCGCGAAGATCTGGACATTCCGGAAGGCAAAAGGATTCATCGTCTCTGCCAGCAGGATGGCAAGGGTATAAGGTTCCTGACCCATGGCGCAGCCGGCATCCCAGATGCGAACCCGGCTGCGGCCGCTCGCAGCATTCATCAAAAAGCGAACCGCATGCGTCAGGGGATCGAGATCCCGAAAGAAAAAAGTGAAGGCCATCAATATCCCCTTTGCGTTCTATTAGTCGCTTCATCTTGCTCCGCCTGTTCCACAATCTTAGGCAGATCCAGAATCAGCGCCACGGTCCCGTCTCCAAGAATGGTGGCGCCGGAAACGCTTTTTACATTTTTGCACATCCTTCCCAAATTCTTGATGACCGTCTGGTGGCCGCCGACAACCTGATCCACGACAAAGCCGACCCGACCACCGTTAATTCGGGTTGTTACAATCTGCTCGATATCTGGCCGTATGCCCTTAAAAGCAAAGGCGTCTCTCAGGCGCAGATAGGGCACTATTTCTCCCCGAATTTCAGCGATGCACTTCCCATGGGCCCGGGCAATGTCCGCCTCGGTCAACTCGACGCATTCTTCGATCGCCGACAGGGGCATGATGTAATAATCGTCGCCGATTCTGACCAATAGACCGTCGATAATAGCCAGGGTCAGGGGCAGCTTGAGGATGATCGATGATCCCCGCCCTTTTTCACTGATAATCTCGATCGTCCCCTGGAGCGTTTCTATCCCCCGCTTCACCACGTCCATACCAACGCCCCGCCCGGATACACTGGAAACCGTTTTGGCCGTCGAAAATCCTGCTTGCAAGATAAGGGCGAAGAGATCCTTTTCCGACAATATGGCATCCGGGGCGATGAGACCTCGCTCAATGGCCTTCGCCCGGATTGCTTCCGCGTCAAGACCGGCCCCATCGTCCCGGATCGTAATCACGACATGGGCCCCGGCATGCTCGGCAGCCAGCAGGACTGTGCCCTGGCGGGGTTTCCCCGCGGCTTCCCGGATGTGGGGAGGTTCGATCCCATGATCGATGCAGTTTCTGATCAGATGAACAAGGGGGTCATTGAGCTTCTCGATAACCGTCTTGTCCAGCTCCGTTTCGGCCCCCTCCGTTTTCAGAAGCACTTCTCTCCCCAGT
>DMAT01000184.1 GCA_003451635.1 Syntrophus sp. (in: bacteria)
TACCTTTTCCCGGGGCGGAGATCCCCAGATGAGGCCCATAGATATTAGGGATGCGGTTCGCGAATCCGTCAAATTGGTCCTCAGGGGATCAAATATCCAATGCCGTTATTATCTGGCAAAACATCTCCATCCCGTCCAGGCGGATGAAGCGCAGATCAGGCAGGCTATCGGCAACATTATCATTAATGCCGTGGAAGCTTCTCCGACAGGGGGAGCTATTTCCGTCAAGGGGGAGAACGTCGCTTACCGAAGAAAGGCAGAGAAACCTTTTATAAAACTGACGATTTCCGATCGCGGTAAAGGTATTTCCAAGGAAGCCTCGAGTAGAATATTCGATCCCTATTTTACGACCAAAGACATGGGGTCTTTGAAAGGAACAGGGTTGGGGCTCTCGATCAGCTATTCTATCATTAAAAAGCACGGTGGTGATATCACGGTACAATCAGAGATTGGCAAAGGAACATCGGTCAGCATTTATCTGCCGGCATACGGTGATATTACGCAAGTTGTGAGCACTGTGAAGGAGGATTTGCCGGTTTCAGGACGGCCCGAAGCGGCTGTCAAACGCATCCTTGTGATGGACGATGAGGCATTGATCCGGTCCTTCATGGAGGATACCATGTCCTTTCTCGGATATGACGTTACGACTTGCGATGAGGGGTCCAAAGCGGTGGAGATGTATGGAGAGGCAATGGCCACGCGGCCATATGACCTGGTTGTCCTCGATTTGACCGTCCGGGGCGGTTGGGGAGGGCAGGAGACTATCCAGAGGCTTCTTGATGTCGATCCTGAGGTCATGGCCATTATTTGCAGTGGTTACAGCAATGACCCGGTTATATCCCATTACGGCGCCTATGGATTTAAAGGGGCGTTGGCTAAACCAGCCTCCATAGACCAGATAAAGGCGACTCTAGACAAAATCTTCAATAATTAGTCTATTTCTGATATCGGCGCATATTCCCCCATACTTCAGAACAGGCCCGCTGGTAGACAGGTTCATCGACGGAATCCTTGAAGTTCGTATAATCCATTTCTTCCGTATACTTTTTAAGCATATCAACCACTTCCTGGCGGGGAAGCAGCGTCCGGTATAAGTAATCGCGGCTCGTTGTCTTGGTAATCTTGGCGTCGGGAAAGAGATTCTGAATATGATCGGGAAAACGGGCGCGGACAATCAGGATGTCAGGGTCGCGGAAATCCTGAATGATGGATAGAAATCCTTTATTAGTGAAGATCCACATAGATGTCCCTTTCCTATGTCTTCCGGCGCTTCCCCGCGGTGGCGGGAGATGTCGGCTGTTCCCGTGCCGCAATTTCCTTGGCCAGGGCGAGGAAATCCTCGGCGCCGTAGCTTTTCGGGGCATAGGCGAAGATCGTCTGGCCGTAGCCGGGGGCCTCGGCGAGACTGATATTTTCTCGAATGATCGTATGGAAAAGCTTGTCGCCGAAGCGTTCGCTGATGATTTCGATGATGCCTTTGTTTAGTTTTTTCCGGGCGTCGTAACGGGTGCCGATGATCCCGGTAATCTCAAGATCTTTGTTTAGGCGCTTCTTGACCGTGTCGATCGTCTCGATGAGCTTGCTCATCCCCTTGAGGGCCAGAAATTCCGTCTGCAAGGGGATAAAAATCTCCTGGGCGGCGGTGAGGGCGTTGAGGGTCAGGATGCCGAGGGACGGCGGGCAATCCACAAGGATAAAGTCATAGCTTCCCGAGTGGCTGAGGGCTTCCCGGAGGAGAAACTCCCGGCCCGGGACCCCGGCCAGTTCCATCTCCAGCCCCGCAAGATCGAGGGAGGAGGGAATAACCGCGATTCCGTCTATTTGTAGAATGACATCATCTATCCGACGGGTGCCCTTGAAGACGTCGTAGATGGTCTGGGTGAGTTCATGGGCCTGTATCCCCAGGCAGTAAGTGAGATGCGCCTGGGGGTCGAGATCGATGAGAAGGACCTTTTTCCCGATTTTTTCCATTCCTGCGGCGATATTCAGGGTGCAGGTTGTTTTCCCGACGCCGCCCTTCTGATTGCATAAGGCGATGATCTTGCTCATGGGGCCTCCATTTCTAAATTTTTACATAAAAGCGCCAAAGGTCAGGGCGTTCCTGTCCAAGACGACCCTCATTTTTTCATGAATCAATTCGCGACCTTTTTCTACAAAAGGTTGATAAACAAGGAGCGAGTCTTCAATATTGATTTGCATGCGGCCGAGAGCTGCGAAAAAGGTCCGTTTATCCGTCACCATGCTGCCCAGGGTAATGTTGACGCTTTCCACCGCTTCCTTCAGGGGCAGGGTTGCCGGGTAAACGGGTTGGGTCGGAATCATTTCCACGTAATCATCATCGGGCTGGTAAATGGTTACCTGGCGCGCCCATCTAAGAAAGAGGGCAGGGTTGATCTTGAATGCCGGAGCCCAGAAGAAGACCTGCTTTTCTTCCATAGCCGGTGTGATGGGCTTGGGAAGGTTGGCGATACGGACCAGATCGGCAAGAGAGGCCAAGGGAATCCCGTCAAAACGGAGCTTCATGCGCCAGAAGGGTAAATAACGAAGCGGGGTTCCGGAGCCCTCCATGACGGCAAAAGGGATACTCTGAAGAGATGTGCCTTCACAGGACCACATGGATTGGCAGTTCTTGCAGCTCATCAGGAGGGTGTCCTTTGTCCCTTGCAGATCCTGACCACAATGGGGACACAGGGTGGCGATAAACCGGGTGTGGTCCCGTTCCGATGGGTTCAGGACCGGGTACATCTTGCTGTCGTCGTCCGTCCATGGCACAACCGGTCTCTGATCAAAAGCATCATGTAAGGCATTTTTTTTCAAGACCATGGGGGTGTAGATGAGACTGACGGTGTCGCCGATGAAAATGTCCCGTGATTGAGCCCCTTTAGCCGGGATGTCCTGGGGAAGTGCCTGTTCCGCTTTCAGCGCCGGCCTGAGGAAATCGCCCGGCGTATCGGGGGTGAGAAACCTCAGCTTCATGGCTTGAGGGCGCACCCCCAGAGAAGGAACCAGGCCTTTGAGGGGAAGGGCCTTGAGGCTTGTATCGAAATAGCGGTTTGTGGTCTCCAGGGGCTTCATGGTGTAAGCGAGACCGCGGATTCGCCAGTAGGGCACATAGATGAGGTTATCTGCGGCAGGGGCGGGAATATAGTAGTGAAAAGGACCGGTAGAAACAATGAACAAGCGGATCCGGCAGAAGGTGCAGTCCAGAAGGCGGTCTGTTTCCTCCATGATTACCGGCCCTCCGCACTGGGGGCATTGATGCTGAATCTGCCAGTTAGATCCGTTCACCGCATTGGTTGCAGAACATGGATTTAGAGATGTTTTCCGTTCCGCACTTCAGGCATTTCGTTGGTTGAGGTTTTTGTTCCACCTGTTTGCCGCATTGGGTGCAAAATTTAGCATTGGCGGCGAGGTTTTTCCCGCAATGAGGGCATTGCTGGAACACAAGGATCTGATGACCGCAACTGGGACAGAATTTTGCTTCTCTGGTAATTGCCTGCCGGCAGTCGGGACAATGGAATACCTCGACAGCGGACGCCGTCGGCTGTGTCGGTGACGGGCGGAAGGCATCGGCGAACATGGCGGGCATCATGAATCCCATCCCCATGCCCATAGCGGCCCCCGTTTCTCCCTGATTCAGGGAGGCGTTTTCCATGGCCATGGCCGCCTTCATTTTCAGCAGTTTATTCAGATCATCGAAGACGCCCAGCTTGCTTTTGTCGTCGATGGCCTTCTGTACCTCCGGAGGCGGGGTGATGGAGTTGATATACAACGACGTCAAGCCAAGGCCAAACTGGCTGAAATCATTTGTTAACATGTCTCTAAGGCCGTCGGAGAGCTCATTGTAACGGGCCGGAAGATTGAAGATCGTATCAATGTTTTCTCCCATGAAGTCATTGAAACGGGAGACGATAACGCGATTCAGGTATTCGGAGATTGCCTCCGTGGCATAGACGCCCTGGGTGCCGACGAGACTGTTGATGAACAGGACCGGCTGGAGGATACGGATATTAAACACCCCGAAGGCCCGCAGACGGATCAGACCCAGTTCGGCATCACGAAAGGCGACGGGGTCCCTCGTTCCCCAAGTTAAATTTGTGAAGATCTTCAGATTGGCGAAGTAGACCTCCGCCCGCAGGGGGCTGGTCATACCCCAGGGCAGGCTGAGGATCTTGGTCAGAACAGGAATGTTTGCCGTTTTCAGGGTGTGACGTCCCGGTCCGAAGGCGTCGCAGGCCTTGCCTTGATAAAAGAAGACCGCCGCCTGGCTTTCCCGGACGGTCAGTTGGGCTCCCCACTTTATCTCCCCGGAACCCTCCTGAGGGATTCTCTGCACCATTTGTTTGCCCGACTCATCAAACCACTCGATCACTTCCAGAAAGACGACATTGTCCGTACCCATGATCTCCACCCCTCATGTTTAAATATTCCACGAATTTTATAGAGAAAGGACCGGGTCATGTCAAGGACAAAGCTTGTCCTTGAGTGTGCGATAAAATCGGCGGTAGCATTGAAAACTCGATTTCCTTACTCCTGGTGCGATTACATCGAAGCATGACGCATCGTAAAGAAGAGGCGTGCCGGAAAGGAATGTCCTAAAAACGCATCAAAATGCCTGTCTGATGGGTGACTCGACCGAAATGTGAGCCGGCTGCTCAACAATGACTGTCGTCAATCTGCATCCCTCGCCCCAAGGTATCGCCGCCCATGATTTGATGGAAATGTCCATTGACAGGCAAAAACAGCATCCCTATACTCCGAGCGTCGAAAAGGGAGCTGTCGGTTGACGGACAACAGTCATCGGTCAGCAGCCTTACCGTCGCTATATCCAGTACAGCACGCCAAAGGAGAGCGCAAACGCCAACAGCGTTCATTTTTCATTACTGGCATTCAATCAGTTTAGTGGATTTAAAATCTGGTTGCCTTCCTTTAACCAAGGGTCAGGCAGTTTTGGCGGTCATGTTCTCTTGCGAATGATTATCAATTAACTGCATAAATGATCGACAACTAGAAATCACTATTGTAGCATACGAATAAGCGTCATTCTGCTGCGAAGTTGCAGAATGACGCTTATTCGTAAGTCCCTACATTGTCTTGGTAAAACCAAGGGCGATCACGGCCCTTTTTTTTAAATCCGACCAGCTCAGTTTCATTTCCGGGGTTGCAACCACATGTAAACAGGTTCCTTTGTCCTATAAGGCAGCGATAATGCCCTGGGCGAATTCACGTGCATCGGCAAGATCATGGTTATCGGGGTGTCGTTCCGCCCCCTGGGCCTCCTCAGCCCAGGCCTTGTGAGCGGGTTTGTTGATCAAGGCTTCAATAATATTCGGATCGACTTTACCGCGACAGCCAAAATGTCCAAGCACTTTATTTTTAGCAGCCACTCCCAAAGCATGTTCAAAGGCCTGCTTAGGCAAATGCCCACCTCTCATAGAGCCATGAGTAGAAAAGAAGGCAACGCGCTGGTCTTTCGGAAGACCCTTTATGAAGGTCTCGGCCTCGGCCGGGACACTATGAGCGTGCACGGGAAACCCAACAAACACAATGTCGTATCCTCCCTGGTCCTTTAATTCAGCGATGGGAATAAGGACTTTTTCTATGGATATTGCCTCATATATCGCCTTAGCCACTTTTCCCGTATTGCCTGTTTGAGTGTAGTATGTTACTAAAGCTTTCATTATACCTCCTTCTTAAGTAATTATTTAATGTTATTTTCATTATTCTACGACATATATCCAAAAAGACTTTCCTGTCAAGGGAATTAGAACATCTAGGCGGTCCGGTCTGATAAGTTGTCAGATTGCCGATATAAATCATTATCTTGATGTCTTCTTCCATAACATTAACGATGGTCATTGCTCCTTCTCATCAGGCCGCCACACTCGCTTTCTTCAGAGCTTCAATGCGTTCCTCCAGTGGCGGGTGCGAGGAGAAGGCCTGCATCCACTTTGGTGAACCGGAGATCTTCATGGCCGCCATGGACGGTGCAGCGTTATCGATGCCCAGACTGTATGTGCGTTGCAGCTTTTCCAAGGCGGCGATCATGTTGTTCCGGCCGGCCAAACGGGCACCGCCGGCATCGGCCTTGAATTCACGCCGCCGTGAAAAGGCGGCGACGACCAAGGAACCGAGGATAGAAAAAAGGATGTCGAAGATAATGACCGCGGCAATACGGACAATGCCGGCATAGCGTTCGTCAACGGCCATGCTGGCCACATAGCTGATAATGCGGGACAGGAACATGGCAAAGGCGTTCACAACGCCGGAAACAAGGGTGAGGGTGACCATATCGCCGTTGGCGATGTGGGAGATCTCATGTCCCAGTACACCGTCCGTCTCGTTCCGGTCCATACGCTGGAGAAGACCCGTGGATACGGCAACAAGGGAGTGGTTGCGGGACGGTCCCGTGGCAAAGGCGTTCACCTCGGGGGATTCGTAGATGCCAACTTCCGGCATGGGGATTCCTGCCCCAGAACTGAGGACCTTCACCGTATTGAGCAGTTCCCCGTATGGGCCGGGATTTCGGGGATCGATGATCTGTAAGCCCATGAACCATTTTGCCATCTGCTTCGACATCAGGAGGGAGATGAATGCACCCCCCATGCCCCAGAGGGCGCAGAAAACGAGGAGGGCCGGAATGTTGAGGCCCGATGCGTCGATGTAGGGACGGATTCCCATCAGGTTGATCACCAGGGTCAAAGTGACCATGATCAGGATATTCGTGAGAAGAAACAGCGATATGCGTTTAAACCAGGTCATAGGTGCCAAATCCTCCTTGTATTTGACTGACTCTGGGAAAATTTAATCAATCTTTTCTGTTTGTCAACTTGCAAAAAGATTAACAATATAGTAATTAGAGCACATAATATTCAGCAGTTAGGAGGAAGCTGTGGGCGGAATCGGAGCTAGAGGCGATGCTCTTTTCATATATGTATCTCCAGAGTCATTTGTTCCGGATGATCATCCCCTTCGGCCTATTCGGGTCATGGCGGATCCATGAAGAAAGAAGCACATACTCATACCCTCGCCTCCTCCCCGGTATGGCATGGGATGCATCTATCCGATATCGCCGCCCACCTGAGTGCCGATCCCGAACAGGGTTTATCCCAGGAAGAAGCGCAGGAGCGCCTGAACCGTTTAGGTTTAAATCAACTCGTCGAACGGGGGACACGTCCGGCCTGGCGTCTCTTGCTCGATCAATTCACCAGCGTTCTGGTTATTGTCCTAGTTGTGGCGGCTGTT
>DMAT01000038.1 GCA_003451635.1 Syntrophus sp. (in: bacteria)
ACACCCGGCCCAGTCCTCCTCCGGCCCCCGTCACCACCGCCACCCGGCCGTCGTAACGGATCTTGTCATGATCCGCCGGTACGGGGCCGTATTCGAAGATGCCATTGTCAATGACGATGTCGCCGGTTTTGGCGTTGAGGGTCCGCCATATGGCCTTCCCCTCCCCGTCCTTCCAGATCAGCGTTTTGATTGGTTCACCGGGATAAAGGGTCTTCGAGAAGCGGCAGGCAAAGCGCCGGACGAGCTCGGGCTGCCCCGGGGTCAGCTTCGACATCAGGGCGCGGCAGGCGAAGCCGTAGGTGCACAGGCCGTGCATGATGGGCTTCTCAAAGCCTACCTTGCGGGCAAAATCGGGATCGACATGGAGCTGAAAGATGTCCCCGGAGAGGCGGTAAATCAGGGGTTGTTCTGGCGAGGGGTGCGCCTCGACGACAAAGTCAGGTGCTCGCTCCGGAAAGATGAACGGTGCGGCGGCGCCCTCCTCGCCTCCGAAGTTGCCGTCGAGGCGGCTGAAGATGGTAATGATATTCTTGAAGAGCTTCTTGCCGCCGGCGTCGCAGGTGTCTCCCTCGGCGATGACGATAGCCCCTTTGTCCTTTTTGTCGTAGTAGCGGGTGACGGCCCCTTCCGTCGTCAGGGTTCCCGCAGTAGGGATGGGGCGATAGAAGATGATGTCCTGCTCGCCGTGGAGGATGCCCGCCAGATTGACGTTGGAGGCCCCGGCCACGTGCCAGAAGAAATCGAAAATGCTGGCGACGGAAAAGCTTGGTATAACCTTGAGATTCTTTTCGTAAACATAATCCAGTTCGTCAAAACCCGCCCCCACTCCGAGGGCGTAGAGGACCGCGTCCTTCCAGTCGTAGGTCTTGGTGACGGGCCCGATTTTCCTGCCGATTGCTTCCAAATTGATCGCCATGATTATTACCTCCTGTTGATATTTTTTGAAAATGTCATGTCAAAATTCGTCTACGTTTCTCCCTCTCTCTGGACAAATGCGGGAATTAAAACAAACTTCAGCGTTTCTTTCACGGTCTTGATGTATTCCTCCCGCTCCAGGTTAACCATGGGGCGGAAGAAGTTCTCTCCGGAGATGAAGTTGTGGATGGCGTTCATCACGGCGAGAACCTCCAGCATGGCCCGGGGCGGCGTGTGATGGGGGGATTTCCTGGTCAGCCCCATGGAGCGGGCGATATCTGCGGTGAATTCGGGGACTCGCAGATCGACATTGTCCCGGGTTTTGGCGATATAGCGGAAGAGCATGATATTGGAAATTTCGGGGCGGGCGAAGAAATAATCCGTCATAGTGTCAATGGCGATGGCCATGCGCTCGCTCAACGGCAGGCCATGAATGATTTTTTCGACGTCGATGAGTTTCTGGCCGAGGTCCTTGTTGATGTCGAGGATTACCGCCTCGTAGAGATCCTTCTTTTCTCCCCAGTGGTAGTGGAGGGTTGAGATGTCGATGCCGACCTCCTGGGCGATCATCCGCGTGGTCGTTCCGTGAAAGCCGTATTCGCCGAAAATACGACAGGCGACCGCGAGGATGCGCGCCTTCATTGATTCGGGGTCTTTATGAGCTTTTTCGAGAGGCGTGGCCATCGGTATGTTCCACTGTTTGCTTCCATCAAATGATGGAGAGAGTAAATGCTGTCGCTGTTTTTGTCAAGGACAAAATGACAGGCAAAAGGGCATTTTCGGTCTTGCCCTCCGCAGGGGAATCGCATATACAAAACAACATGTTTCATTATTGAGGGAAGGTGTAAGTGAACCCGGAGCATGCTTGGCGCAAATTCAGTGATTTAAAGGAAACCATACAAGGTATCGGTAAAGCGGCGATCGCCTTTTCCGGCGGCGTGGACAGCCTTTTGCTGCTGACCGCAGCCCATGATAATGGCAGCAGGCAGGTAATCGCCGTGACTATCGATTCCTCGTTTTTCCCCCGGCAGGAATTGCATATGGCCGCACAGCTTGCGTCTTTGCTGGCTCTGGAACATGTGATCATAGAAAAAAAAGAATTTTCCGACCCCCGCATTCTCAATAATCCCCGGGAACGCTGTTATTATTGCAAGAGGGAACTCTTCACGGAGATAAAAGACAAAGTGTTTGCCGCCTATGGGACTACGTGCATCCTCGATGGGACGAATCATGATGATTTATCTACCGATCGTCCCGGGATGAAGGCACTTAGTGAATTGGACGTTCTTTCCCCCCTCCGGGATATTGGGTTTACTAAGGACGAGGTCCGCTTCGTTCTGGCTTCAAAAGGACTACCCGCCTGGAATAAGCCTCCGTCTTCCTGCCTTGCCACCCGTATTCCTCATGGGCAGGAAATAACGCCGGGCAAATTGGCGATGATAGAGGCTGCCGAAGATTATCTGCTGGCAAAAGGATTCCGGCAGGTTCGGGTAAGACATCATGGAGAGGTGGCACGAATTGAGGTTACTCCTGAAGAACGGGCGGCGTTTTTTGAGGGGAGTCTTATGGACGACACCGCTAGAGAGCTGAAAGGCATCGGATACAAGTATGTTTCCCTTGATCTCGAAGGTTACAAAACGGACCGATAACGGGGAGTGGGGCTTTGAAAAAAGAAGAATTGCTGCAAATCCTCGAAGAAGTCAAGTCAGGACGCCTCAAAGTTAACGATGCGGCGGAAAAATTCGGGGGCCTGCCCTTCCAGGATATTCACTATGCCAAAATCGATCATCAACGCGAAATAAGACGGGGCTTTCCGGAGATCATTTTTTGCGCCGGCAAGACGGTAGAGCAACTGCTGGGCATTGCCTGCGGGATCTGGGAAAGAGGATCTTCCGTACTTGGCACGAGGTGCACTCGCGAGCAGTTCCGGGCATTGACGGGTCAGTTTGCCGGCGCCCGGTATTTCGATGAGGCCAGAATCTTCTTTATAGACCAGGGAACGTTTCCTAAATGTTCGAAAAAAATAGTTGTCGTCACGGCTGGGACCACGGACATTCCCGTCGCGGAAGAAGCGGCTGTCACGGCCGAATGCCTGGGAATAGGGGTGGATAGAATATACGATGTCGGCATCGCCGGTATCCACCGTCTTTTCGCTAATCTCGAAAGGATTAACGGCGCGTCGGTAATAATCGCCGTTGCCGGCATGGAGGGGGCCCTCCCCAGCGTCGTTGCGGGCCTGACGGACAAGCCCGTAATCGCCGTGCCTACGAGCGTCGGCTACGGAGCTAATTTTCATGGCCTCTCCGCCCTCTTGGCGATGCTCAACAGTTGCACCGGCGGGATCGGTGTGGTAAACATCGACAATGGCTTTGGGGCCGCATATCTGGCAGCCCTGATCATCAGGCAGATAGAATAGGAAATAGACGGCGGGCGCCAGGTGAGGGGCTGTAGGTGGACGGAAAAGTGAATTCGGACGGGCAAAAAATCCTCTATTTCGACTGTTTCTCTGGAATCAGCGGTGATATGGCCGTGGCGGCCCTGCTGGATCTGGGCATTGACGTCGATTTCTTCCGGCAGGAGCTTCGGAAGCTCAACCTTCATGAATATGAAATCGATATTCGGGAAACTGTCAAGAATGGCATCCGGAGCAAACAGTTTATCGTGAATTGCCGGGAGGATCACCATCGGCATCGGAATCTAGCTGATATTTATGCCATTATTGACGCCAGCAGCCTGGAAGAAGACATTCGGGTCTTGAGCAGGAAGATATTCCTTCTCCTCGCCGAGGCGGAGGCAACCGTGCATGGTACAGGCATCGATGAGGTCCATTTCCATGAAATCGGGGCCGTGGATTCCATTGTTGATATTGTTAGCTTTGCCGTCTGTTTCCAGCTGCTTAGACCGGACCGGGTATTATCGTCGCCGGTGAACCTCGGGAGCGGCCTTGTCCGCTGTGCTCATGGGCTTCTTCCCGTGCCGGCCCCGGCGGTTGCTGAACTTGCCCGAGGCGTACCCGTTTATTCCAGTGCCACACCGCCCCGAGAGCTGGCCACGCCCACGGGGATGGCTATACTAAAGGCCGTTTGTGAAGGTTACCTGCCCCTCCCGAAAATCATTCCCGAACGGGTGGGCTACGGCGCCGGGCAGAGGGACAGCGAGCTGCCGAATGTCCTGCGGGTCATCTCCGGTGTGCTCCCGGAAGTGGTGGAGGTGGTTATTCTCGAAACCAATATTGACGACATGAATCCCGAACTTTATGGTTATGTTTTTGATAAACTCCTGGCCGTGGGCGCCCTCGATGTCTATCTGACCAATATTATGATGAAGAAAAATCGGCCGGGGCAGAAACTGTCCGTAATCTGTCTTAAGAAAGATGAGCAGATAGTAGAAGATATCCTCTTCCGGGAGACCTCGACCATCGGTCTGAGGAAAACCGCCTTTCACAGAAAGAAACTGGACAGAAGAATTATTAAAATAGCCTCTCCCTATGGAGAAATCAGTGTGAAGGTCGCATACAAGGACGGGGGAATATTAAAATGCAGCCCTGAGTATGAAGACTGTAAAGAAGCAGCGGTGAGATCGGGAAAACCGCTGCGGGAAATTTACGAAGAAGCCGTCCATCTGGCGGGACGTCTCCATAGAAAAGAAAGAGGAGGTTGAACATGCATATGCCGGGTCACATGCTTGTTGAGCAGGTAGAAGTGGTAACGTCCATTATTGCCCTGGCGGGAGTCGGGGCAGCCGTTTATTCCTCCCTTAGAGATGAGAAAAAACCGGCGCGGCTGGATTTTGTAAAGACCGTGGTCATCATTTTCGTCTTGCAGATGCTCAATTTTCCTGTTCAGGAGGGGACGTCGGGGCATTTTCTCGGCGGGGTCCTGGCGGCATCGCTCTTGGGAACCAACTTTGGGATTCTGGCCATGGGGATCGTTGTTACGGTGCAGACCCTGGTCTTCGGAGACGGCGGGATCACAACGCTGGGGGCAAATCTTTTCAATATGGCTATTATTGGCGCCGGGACCTATGGCGTCGTCACCAGGTATCTCAAGCCGGGCCTCATCACAACCGGTGTGGCTGCGTGGATTTCCGTGGTCGCGGCCTCTTTCGCCTGCGGCCTGGAACTTGTGCTTTCCGTTGCCGGGGACTACCCGGCGCCGCTCCTGGCCATGGTCGCCGTCCACTCCCTCACCGGAGTTGCCGAAGCATTTGTTACTCTGGGCATCTTGAAGGCCTTGACATGGGAAGACCGCAGCCCGGCCGCGTCCTTTGTTGGTATGGGAAGAGGCTATGTCCTCTCCCTTTTCCTGGTGATCGGCGGAATGCTGCTGGCCCCCTTCGCCAGCCCGCTGCCCGATGGCCTGGAATGGGTAGCCCAGCGATACAGGCTTCTCCACGAAAGCATGCCCTATTTTGCCGCCCCGCTCCACGACTACAAGGCGTCGTTTATAGGTCATGAGTATTTATCATCGGTAATCGCCGCACTTTTGGGGGTAATTATATTATCGTCAGTTTCTTTTGCCGCGATGACCGGCCTGAGTGGAAAGAGAAATAAATCATAAACCCGCAAGCGGCTTTCCTTAGGCATTTTGGTGTTTCCGACTGCGTAATTGGGAGAGGTTATATGTTTCAAGAGATAGCAGGACAATGGATCGATGAGCTAGATAAGGAAGGTAAATTAGCGAATCTGGACGGGGAGGGCAGAAAGGCCCTGGTTCGGGATTATGCAACCCGGATTGAGGAATTCTTTGTCACCGAGGTGACAAGACAACTGGAACCGATGGGTAAAGTTGCGGATTTCGAACGGATGCTCATTTGGGACACCCAGTACACCAACAAATTTCTCAATCAGACCATTCCGGGCTATCCATCCTTCAAGATGGAGATCCTGGAGAGGGCTCGTAAAACTATCCTCGGCTCATGAAAGTCATTTTTCTGGGTACCAACGGCTGGTATGACACGGCTACGGGCAATACGATCTGCACTCTTCTGAAGACGGCGGATTGTGATATTCTCCTCGACGCGGGCAATGGTATTGCCAAGGCCGACCAATATGGCGTTGGGGAAAATGGCCGACCCGTCTATCTCTTTCTGAGCCACTTCCACCTCGATCATGTCGTGGGGCTCCACACCCTGGCAAAATTTTCCTTTCCCGGCGGGCTGACCATCTGCGGCCCCGAAGGCTCCCGTTCAATCCTGCATACCCTCGTCAATCAGCCTTTCACACTGGCCCTGGGCGATCTTCCTTATCCCGTCACGATCCTGGAGTTGCCCGCCGAGCTTGCACGGCTTCCCTTTCCAGTGGCAGCCCGGCCCCTTCTCCACGCTTCTCTTACTCTGGGATATCGGATCGAACTGGAGAATCTGGTCATCGCCTATTGCCCCGACACCGGATACTGTGAAAACGCCGTGCGCCTGTCCTGGGAGGCGGACCTGGTAATTGCCGAATGCGCCTATCAGAGCGGCCAGGGCAGTGACGACTGGCCCCATCTGAATCCGGAGACGGCGGCCCAAATCGCAAAAGAGGCCAATGCCAAACGCCTGGCCCTCGTCCATTTCGATGCCCGGATCTATCCCACCCTGGACCTGCGGCAGGTTGCCGAGGGTGACGCCCGGGCCATCTTCCCTAATACCGCTGCCACAGCTGATGGAATGGAAATAGAAATATAGCCTCCTTCCCCTTCAAGTGGGAGGCTGGGAGGAGGCCGGGGATGGCGTTGTGTGAAGGAACATTACTACTTGATTTTTCTGATATCCGTTTCCTTCCCCACGATGACCATTACCTCCCCGTCCTTGAAGACAAAACCGGCCTGAGGGATCATGTGGACCCGGTCCAGCAGGACATCACGGATGGCGATTACCTCGATGTGGTATTTGTTCCGTAATTGCAACTCAGCGATAGTCTTGCCGAAAAAGCTGTCCGGAGGGGCCATTTCAAAGATCATATAGCCGTCGGAAAGGGGTAGATAGTCAAGTACGTTCGGGGAGATGATACTCTTGGCAACCTTGCCGGCGATTTCCTTTTCGGGGATAATCACCTCCGTGGCGCCGACTTTTTCAAGGATTAGTTTGTGTTCTTCATTGGGGGCCTTGACGATGATGTGCTTGACCTTGAGTTGTTTCATGTGCAGGGTAATCAGGGTGCTTGCGGCCAGGTCGTCGCCGAAGGAAATGACGACGGTGTCATCTTCCTGGACGCCAATCATCTCCATAACCTCATTGTCGGTGCCATCGGCGACGATGGCCTTGGTGGAAAAATCTTTGACCTTCTGGACAGAGTCCTTGTTTTTATCTATGGCATAGACTTCGAAGCCTCCCTCATAAAGCTCCCTTACGATATTGACGCCGAAGATTCCCAAACCGATGACGATAACCCTTTTCATTATATTACTCCTTTTATCCCACCATGACCTGTTCTTCGGCGTAGGTGATTCCCTTCTTCGGGGCGCTCCAGGCAAAGGCCAGGGTAAGGGGGCCCACCCGTCCGGCAAACATTATTAAGATAATTGCCAACTTCTGAAGGTCATTCATGTTTGCCGTAATGCCCATGGAAAGACCCACGGTTCCAAAGGCCGATACGGTTTCAAACAGGTACTCTACGAAAAAATGGCGGCTCTGTAGGGGGGCCTCGGCGCTGCCGGCTAATAAAAGGAGGATGGAGGTAATCAGACAAACGGAAAAGGCCGAGGCAATAGTGATGGAGATGGTTCGGTTGAGGATTTCCTTTGGTATGGTCCGGTTGAATATGTTGACCTCATCCTGGCCTTTGATTCGGTTCCAGATCATAAAAATAAGCAAAGCGAAACTGGTCGTCTTGATACCGCCGCCGGTCGAACCGGGAGAGGCTCCGATGAACATGAGAATAATCAGAATGAGAATCGTGGCGTTGGTGAGCTGGCCGATATCCACGGTATTGAAACCGCTGGTCCGGGCGGAAACAGAGTGGAAGAAGGAGGCGAGGAACGATGTCTGGAAGGAGGCTTCCCGGAACAGGGAGTTCATCTCGAATAAGTAGAAACACGCCGCCCCGCCGACAATGAGTATCCCTGTCATGATAAGAACAATCCGGGAGTGAATGGAGAGTTTTTTTATCCTGCCCCGGGTAAGAGCGGCAACTTCGTATTGGACTATGAAGCCGATGCCCCCCAGAATAATGAGGCCCATGATGGTCAGGTTGACTGCCCAGTCGTCCCGGTAATTCATGAGGCTGTTTGAAAACAGGGAGTAACCGCAGTTGTTGAAGGCGGAGACGGCGTGGTAGATCGCCTGGTAGAGGGCGTGTCCCGCCGGCAAATCTAAGGAGAAGCGAATGAAGAGCAAGAGAGAGCCCAGCCCCTCGATTATGAAGGTCGAAAGAAGGACCCATTTCATGATGGGCAGAAAGTCCCGCCGGGGCGTATGGAGAAAAGTAGATTGGACAATTTCCCGCTCTTTGAAGGATATCCCCCGGCCCATCATCCCGAAGAAGACCACCGAAAAGGTAATGATGCCCAACCCGCCGATCTGAAATAGAATCAGACTTATAATCTGGCCGGCGAAGGAGAGGTCCCTGCCCATGTCGATTGTGGCCAGGCCCGTCACGCAGACCGCTGAGGTTGATGTAAACAGGGCGTCGATAAAGGTAATCTGGCCCTTGCCGGCGGAAAACGGAAGCCACAGAAGCAGTGTCCCCAGGAGGATTACCCCGGCAAAACTGAGGATAAATATCCGCGTCGGGGTGAACAGGGGAGAGAGCAGAATTTTCAAGCGGGTCAACAAGTCCATGGTGGTTTTCCCATGTTCAAGGAAGCGGCCCCGGGGCTGATTTTTTCTGTAGGATAAGATGGAAGAAAAGGATAAAGGCGCCGACGGAAATGGCCGAATCAGCGACATTAAAGGCCGGCCAGTGGGTTGTGCCGATATAGACATCGAGAAAATCGATCACTTCTCCGAAGCGGACCCGGTCGATGAGATTTCCGATGGCCCCGGAGAGGATCATTCCCAGGGAGATCGTCAGGAGCTGGTCGCCGGCGGCATAGGTTCGCAGGTAATGGATGATGAGGCCGATGGCGGCGATGGTGACGCCGATGAAGAAGACATAGCGGAAGGTCGGCGATGCCCCGGCCAGAAAACCGAAGGCTGCCCCGGGATTCCGGATGTAGGTGATGTTGAACCACCCCGGGATCACAGGAATTGACTCGTGGAGGGCCATTCCCGTATGGATGAAATATTTCGTTGGGTGGTCCAGGATGAGCAGGATCACCACAGTCGCCAAGAAGATTAAATTCTTTTTTGTCATAATAGCTACGCTACTTGAGGTTGGGAAGACACCGTCCGCAGATTGTGGGGTGTTCCGGGTCTTTCCCCAGATCCTCGCTGTAGATCCAGCAG
>DMAT01000245.1 GCA_003451635.1 Syntrophus sp. (in: bacteria)
ACCTGATCCTCGCCACCCAGCGCCCTTCCGTCGATGTCATCACCGGTGTCATCAAGGCCAATTTCCCCACCCGCATCTCTTTTCAGGTCTCATCAAAGGTCGATTCACGGACCATCCTCGATCAACTCGGCGCCGAGGCCCTTTTGGGAGCGGGAGACATGCTGTTCATTCCCCCCGGAACATCAAAATTGACGCGCATTCATGGGGCCTTCGTTGCGGATCGGGAAATAAAGAGAGTCGTGGAATTTCTGGAACAACAGGCCAAGCCGGATTACGACGACTCGATCACGGAATTTGAAACCTCCCTGGAGAGCCCCGAACGGGAAGCAGATGCATACGATGAAAAGTACGATGAGGCCGTGGAACTGGTCACCGACCTGAAACAGGCTTCCATATCCCTTGTGCAGCGCTATATGAAGATCGGATACAACCGGGCGGCAAGGATTATCGAGCGGATGGAGGCGGATGGAATCGTAGGTCCCTCCGACGGCGTCAAACCCCGTAAGGTCCTGGCGAGAAAGATTCCTCCCGAGTGAGAAGTCAGATAGCCATTATTAATACCCATCCATGAAAAAGAAAAGATTCCACATCCTCAGCCTGGGCTGCCCCAAGAATCTTGTGGACTCCGAAGTCATGGCGGCCCTCCTGACCTCCCGGGGATACCGCATCACCAGGTCCCCTCAGGACGCCCATATCCTGATCATAAACACCTGCGCCTTTATTCTCCCGGCCAAGGAGGAGGCAATTGAGACCATTCTCCTTATGGCCCAATACAAACGCACGGGGGCCTGTACATATCTCGTCGCCACAGGCTGCCTCCCCCAGCGCTATGGCCTTGATCTCGCGTCGGTCCTCCCCGAAGTCGACCTTTTCCTCGGCACGGCGGAAGTTCCCTATATCGCCGATCATCTGGCCCGACTGGAATCAGGGGCAAATAGCGACATGAAGGTAAAAGTCGGCAAGCCGGATTTCCTGATGCGGTCCGTACATCCCCGCCTGCTCATGACCCCCGCCTACAGCGCCTACCTCAAGATCGCCGAAGGCTGCGGAAACCACTGCGCCTACTGCATCATTCCCGACATCCGGGGACAGGCCAGGAGCAGGCCCCGGGAGGACATTCTTGCCGAAGCCCGGGTTCTTGCCGGGCAAGGAGTCAAGGAACTCATTGTCATCGCTCAGGATACGACGGCCTACGGCCGCGATCTGCGGGGCCGTCCCTCTCTGACCCGCCTTTTAAAGGAACTTGCCGCTGTGGACGGCATCGCCTGGATCCGTCTGCTCTATGCCTATCCTACCAAGATAACACGGGAACTTATTCGCTGCCTGAACGGGGAAAAGAAGATCTGTTCCTACCTGGATATGCCCATCCAGCATATCGACGATGACATCCTCAGGGCCATGCATCGCCATGGCGACGGTCAGGACCTGCGGGAGGTCATCGGGATGGTCCGTGATGCAGGGCCGGGGATAGCTATCCGTACCTCCCTCATCGTCGGCTTTCCCGGCGAGACCGTAAGAAAGTTTGACCGCCTCATGGATTTTGTCAGGGAGATACGCTTTGATCATCTGGGGGTATTTACCTACTCCCGGGAAGAGGGTACAGCAGCGTCAACCCTGCCCTCCCGCATTTCGGAGGCGGAAAAAAGTCGGCGCCGGGAAGCCGTCATGGAGGAACAGTCCTCCATTTCCTTTGCGATCCTGCAACAGAGAGTCGGTTCCCTTGACGAGGTCCTCATCGAAGGGAAGAGTGACCTAAACGATTATCCCTTTATCGGACGATCTTCCCGCCAGGCCCCGGAAATCGACGGCTTGACCTACGTGCGGGGAAAACGGCTAAAACCGGGCCAGATCGTCTCCGTCCGCATCCGGGAGGCCAGCGAATACGATCTCTTTGCCGAAAGGATTGACATTTCCTGATTAAGGGCTTATACGGCGCCAGGATGAAACTTGACGAATGATGAATATTCAAAGCGTTTTTGACAGATATCAGGAGGACCTCCGGAAGGTGGAAGGCTATATGGCCGCTGCCCTGCGTTCCGACGTCAGCCTGATCCCCCAGGTCAGCCAGCATCTCATCGGCGGCGGCGGAAAGCGATTCCGTCCGCTCCTCCTCATGGCCTCCGCTTCCCTCTGCGGGTATGAGGGAGAGAGGCGTCATCCCCTGGCCGCCGTGGTCGAATTCATCCACACCGCCACTCTGCTCCACGACGATGTGATCGACAACGCCGACATGCGACGGGGCAGACCAGCGGCCAATCACGTCTGGGGGAACGCCGCCAGCGTCCTGGTCGGCGATTTCCTCTATTCCGAAGCCTTCCAACTCATGGCCAAATATGGGAACCTGGAGATCATCAAGGTCCTCGCCCGGGCAACCAACCTCATGGCTGAAGGCGAGGTGTTTCAGCTCGTCAAGCGTGGTGATCCGGAGATCTCGGAAAAGGACTACCTGTCAATTATTGAAAGAAAGACCTCACATCTGATTTCTGCGGCCTGTGCCGTAGGCGCTTTACTGGCCGACGCCCCGGAAGAAAAAGTCGCCGCCCTGGGCCGGTTCGGCCTCAATCTGGGTTTTGCCTTTCAGATTGTCGATGATGCCCTGGACTACACGGCCAAGGAGGAGGAATTCGGGAAGGTCATCGGTAAGGATCTTGATGAAGGCAAGATGACCCTCCCCCTGATCCGGACCCTCAGTCGCTGTTCGGAGGAAGAAAGACAGCAAATCAGGGCGGTTATTACCGATCCAAACCGGAACGAAACCTCCCTCCTTGCTGTTTTTGAGATCATTCGCCGGGATGACGGCATTGATTATGCTGTGAACATGGCCCGCGCCTATATTGACGCCGGTAAAAGTGAACTTGCGATCTTTTCGGACCAGGCGCCCCTTCATGACCTCCTGACCCTGGCGGATTATGTCACGGGCAGAAGGACATGAACTGATTACCTAAAGACCCTGAATACTTATATCCCCCAAAGGCGTCCGATTTCTCCAGAAGGATACCTTATAATCCCCCTGCTTTTTTAATGAAATAACGCCTGACCGGGGCACTTCGGCACTTGTTCCCTGCCCCTTGAAAATAGCGGTAACATTATTGTTTTTTGATACATTCGTTTTGATATCGATAATTTTAAGCGCCTGACCGGGGCGGCAGGTGATTTTTTCCCCGGGATAGAGACACCTCTTCTCCCCGTCACCGATCTGAAAGACGACATATTCCAGGACAGGGTCGCGAAGATCTACAAACATCTGCCCAAGAACCTTATCCTTTTTTTCGGCTACAATCTGGTAGCGCTGGCCGTTGGCGGCAATGGAGAATCTCTTGATCAGGTCCTTATCTGTGCGTATAATGTAGCCGCGGTCTTCGCCCTTATTATGCTTCGCGTCACCGATGAATCCCTTGAAATTCATGGCAATATCGGCACTAGCTCCGGAAGTGACTCCCACATCGATCAATTCGATGGCGTCCCCCCGAATGATATCGAGATGGGCGCCGTTGGGAAGAAATTTCTCCTCCCCGTTGACCTTGAGACGAAAATAGGTGATATGGGGCTTGTCTGCCGTAGCTTGTCTACCCGGCGAATCGGTTGCGGCAATACGAATCGGCACTCGCCCACAGACATAATTGTCCTTCCGGACCGTTATCTGGGTTGCCCGTCCAATCACGACCGGGTTATGAAGATCGTTGATCTTGCCATAGCCCTCGATATCGGCGCTCAGCCCGCGTTCATAATTCGCCTCGATGTGGTCTATTTTGATGGTGTCCCCGGAACGGACGGTCAGTTGGTCCTGGCTGGACAAGACCACGGGAAGCTGATCGTTGACCTTAATCACGAGGTATTTCATCGCCGGCATGGGCAGATTAATTCCCGGAACATCGGGCTTGATATCGAAGATGTTCATGAAGGCGTTAACTCCCAGGTTGTGGTGGTAAATCCTCGTTTCCAGGGGCAGGGATTTGCTGGTTTCAATCCCGAAGGCGGGGATGCCGCAGGTAAAAAGGGCATAGTAGGTGGCGGATCGCCGCTGCTCAGGATGGCGGGTTGCCTGGGAGGCGGTGCGGTGATTGTTGAAGTGGAAATGATGCTCCGGGTTCGCGATATGGGCGTTGATTTCCCGAATGGCCCGTTTCGCCATCCCCTCCAGGCTGACCACATCCCCGGTCTTGACATGCCGGTATTGATCCGTATCGGCAATGATCGACTGTCCGAACCGCCTGGGGTTCCGCATGAAACTCCGCCATTTTTCCGAATAGAAACCGGATCCGTCATGGAGGTTGAGGAGGCAGTCGCTCTGGGCAATGAGCTTTTTCAGAATACCGACAATCTGATCTTCGTAACTCGTGCTTGTTGAATCGGCAAACTTCCTGTTCATGTCGCCGTTGACCTCACGCCGGTTCAGGATAATGGAGTACCAATTCGCCCGGGGAACAACGATGAGGTTGCCCTGTTTCAGGTTCATGTCGGCATAAAGATCGGCGGACAGGAATCCCCCCGGTTCATCCCCCTGGATGCCGCCAATGATCATGATGGTTTTCCCAGGGGCCTTCCCTTGCACCCGGTACACGGTCAATTCATGATCGGTTCCGGCAAAATGTCTCTCCACCGAACTCTTGCCCCACGAGGCAGGGGGGGTAAAAAACAGCAAGAGAAAAGCTAGGAAAAGGTAACAGGGGGTCTTAGTGGCCCATACTCTCACGGATTATCTTCCATTCCCCATCGATTTTAACCAGTTCCAGCCGCTTCGCACGGTTGGATTTAATGTTGGAGGCGCTGTATTTCTGGATGAAGGTGGCGGTGGCCTTCTGACCTTCCGAGGATGTCTTGAGGTTCTCTACTTTAACGCTGATGTTCTTGTTTGTTTTGCGGAGATCCTTCTTATAAGCTACCCAGCGCGACAGGTCCATCCCCCGGTTTCGGAACGAGGGGGCATAGCAGGCCCGATAAGCTTCCATATTTCCTGCCGTCCAGCTCTTTGCCCAGTTTTCGACCAACTGCCGGATATCCCGATCCTTTACTACCTCAGCAGGTTTAGCTTTCGCGGGGGCGGTTTTGGCGGCTTCCTTGGGGGCGGCGGCCGTGGACGCCTCCCCGGAAACGGTTGCCGGGACAGGTTTCTTACCCGCAGGTGTCGCTGCCGCAACCAACGCCTCCCGGTAGCGTCGTTGAGGGGCGTCATTGTCCACAATCATCCAGCGGCTATTTATCTTTTCCATAAAGAGCCGCACATAACTACCCTGAAAGGAGTCGGCGTTCTGAACGGTGAGGACCTGGTCGAAGAGGATAACCGCTTTATCATCGAGGCTGCAGATGGTTATATCCTGGGGTCTGAAATCAAAATGCTCGCTCGCATCCTTGAGGTTTCTTGTTTTTCTAACAATGACATTCCGCGGTGAGCCCGCCGAGGGCGATTCGGGATAGTACAGGCGGTTCATGATACCCTGATCCCCATCCAGGATGGCCTTGGACCACCACATCATGACGCGCTCCATCTCTTCCCTGTCCTTTGAGGGCCGTTCCATGGGATACCATTTTATTGATTCTTCAATGATGATGGGGGTTTTACCCAGATATATATACTTTGACAGGGCCTCAATGTCTTTGTTCTTCATAACCACACAGCCATTGGATTGAAAGGGCTGGAGGGGTTTATTTGTTCCGTGAATCCAGATATTGCTGCCGTTTTTCCCCATCCTTTTGTCCAGCAGATTGGGGTAATCCAGGTGAAAGACCATGGTTCCATAAGCCGGGTGGGGCTTGCGCATCTGCTCGAATTTGGTTGCGAAAAAGATCCCCCGAGGCGTCTTGGCGTCTTTCTGTTCCATTTTCTCGCCCGGAGCCTTCCCGGTGGAACAGGGGGCATCGAAGATCATGACGACGTTGCCTCCCCGGTTCTGAAGCACATAAACCTTCTGCAGGTGCTTATCGATGAAAACGGCATATCCCGACGACAGCCTCAAAAGCGCTTCGGGAACAGAGCCCGCCAGCGCCGGTCGTAACGGCAAAAGGGAAAAGGCGATACCGATGCAAAGGCCAATACAAATGATGACGGGAGATAGAGAGGGATTGCACGGTAAATCCTTGCCTTGCCCCCCCTTACGTTTAGAATAAGCAATTTTCATGATTTATTGTGTTTTCTTAGAAGCCTTTACTATATTTTGGTAAGTGTTTCCAAATTTTGTACAGGGGCTCTAACAAAATCCTTGCGAACCTTCAAGGACAAATTTCAATTTTATCTTTTAAACCCCACCCTCCGGAAAGACGGTCCTCTTTGAGGGCCAGGGGGAGACAGTCCAGGATATCCTGGGCCGTCATACCATCCTCACCCTCCCGGCAGGCGGCCAGATCGCCGGCCAGTCCATGGAGATAGACCCCTTTTCTGATTGCTTCCGGCCAGGGCATGCCCATGCCGGCCATCGCCGCGATGGCGCCGGTGAGGACATCCCCGGAACCGGCAGTCGCCATCCCGGGGTTACCGGTCATATTGATAAAAACCTGGCCATCGGGACAGCCGATGAGGGAATGGGCTCCCTTGAGAACAATAAAGGCCCCCCAGGAGGCACAGGCAGCCTGCAATATGTCGATCCGGCGGCGCTGGATCTCCGCCGCCGGCTGACCGGTGATTCTTGCCATTTCTCCGGCATGGGGCGTCAACACCGTTGGGAATGAGCGTCCCATAATGAGCGCGGGGGCTCCGGCCACTGCCGTGATCGCGTCACCGTCAATCAAAAGCGGCTTTCTGAGCGCGGGGACCAGTTTCCTGACGAGGTCCTGGGTCTGGGGGTCCAATGACAGGCCAGGTCCGATGACCACCATGTCAACCTTTGCCGACAGTTCCAGGAGGGCGCCAAAATTATCCGCCGACGCCGCCCCGGCCTTCGTTTCCCGGAGGGGGACAAAGACGATCTCCCTTCCCTGACCGGCAATAATGGGGACTACCGACGCAGGAGTGGCGAGACGGGCGTACCCACCGCCAGCCTTCAGGAAAGCCATGGCGGAAAAATAGGGGGCCCCTATATAGGTCTTTGCGCCGGCAATAAACAGGACATCCCCCATGCTTCCCTTATGGACGTCCCGACCCCGGATGGGAAGGGGCAGATAATCGTTGGTCTGGATTTTCAGGCGTTCATGATTGTACATAACGGGAGGGAAAGAGATATGGGTAACGTAGAGTTTGCCGCATTTTTCATGACCGGGATAAAGGATATTCCCTATCTTGGGGAGGCCGAAGGCCACTGTACAGTCTGCCTGGATGGCGGCGCCCATGATTTCACCCGTATCGCCGTTTACCCCGGAGGGGATATCGAGGCTGAGGACCCATTTACGTCCCTGATTGACCAGATCAATTACTTCCCGGTGCAGTCCCCGGACATCCCGGTCGAGTCCCGTTCCGAAGATGGCATCCACTACCCCATCGGCATGCCGGATAACCCGACCCAGTTCAGCGCCCGTTTCCAGATACTTGATCTCCAAAGGCAGAAGGGACAACATATCCAGGTTGGTCTTGGCCGCCCCCTGGAAGCGCCCTGGATCACCCAGGACATAAACCTGCGGGGTCCCCCCGTTGGAGAGAACTTTCCTGGCCACCACGAATCCGTCGCCCCCGTTGTTTCCGATACCGCACAAAATGGCATACCTCTTTCCGTTCAGTCCCCCCTCCCCGGCAAGTACAGCAGCGGCCCCCTGACCGGCATTCTCCATAAGAATCTCGGCGGGTATTTGCAGGGATTCCGTGGCATGGCGATCCATCCAGCGCATTTCCTCAACACGGGTGATTTTCATCGTTTTCCCCTCACGAAAAAAACTTTTTCTTTCTTCTATATTTTGTTACAATGACCCCGTCAAGAGCAATAGCGGGGTCAGGCTTACTTATTGACATTTGGTTCTAAATGTCAATAAGTAAGCCTGACCCCATAGCAAGGAGAAGCATGATGAGAAAATATATCCCTCCCGCAATCCTGGTGCTGATTCTCCTGTGGACCTGTCCCCTTTTCGGTGAAAATTACACCTTGAAAGGAGACATGGACTCGGCAATCCGCTACGAACTCCAGGAACAGGTCACAGCTAACCCGGGGGTCAAGAAAATCATCCTGAGCTTCGTCGTTCCCCAGAGCTTCACGTCCCCGACTTACAGCCAGGATATCAAGGATTTCAAAGTAATCTTCAATCCCGAGCCCCAGGATCGTGAGGAAAAGAAGGATAAACACGGCAACATAGTGATCACGGCGACCTGGTCAAGGGTTCCAAACACCGTGGATGTCCGCCTCTCCTGCCAGGCCAAGAGCAGAACCCATCTCACGACCCTTTCAACCGGCGCCCCCTTCCCGGTGAAGGACCCCGGCGCAGAATTTGCCGATTATCTGAAGAGCACCGAACAGGTCCAGGCAAACGAGCCCAGGATTAAGAAGCTTGCCACCGATCTGACCAGCGGGGTAAAGACAGAATACGATGCGGTGCAGCGGATTGTCTCCTGGGTGGTGGATAACGTCCGCTATGTCACCCCCCCGGTCCGCTACGACGCCGTTTATTCACTGGAATCGGGGAAGGGGAACTGCCAGAATTATTCCCATCTCAGCGCCGCCCTCCTGCGCTCCGTGGGGATTCCGGCCCGTATCGTTGTCGGGGTGACCCTGAACGAACCCTACAATATCGCCTGGCAGAAAGGGATACTGACATTCAAGATGGGCCAGGGTCGCCACTCCTGGATTGAGGTCTGGTTCCCAGATCTTGGCTGGGTCCCCTTCGATCCCCAGAACTCCGTCCTCTTCGTTTCCAATCGCTTCATACGCCTTGAAGTAGGTGCGGACAATAATGAAACAAAAAACGACGGTCTGATGCGCTGGTCACAGCTGCAGGAAGCTAAAAGACCCGCCCTTCAGGAAGTCATCAACGCCAGCTTTGCCTCCGATCAGGTCAAGATCAAAGGGGATCGGGAATCCTACGGGCCGAAAAACCTGCTCCTGACACCGCAGGTCAAGGCCCAGTTTCAGCAGATCGCCATCATACCTCCGCCCCCTCCTCCACCGCCGCCAAAAGACCCCGGCAAGCTGCGCTACACCGTTCCCTTCCTCTACGGAAATCTCGACTATCCAGAAGACGTCGATTTTGCTTTTCCCAGATCGGTGAAGGCCGCAGGGGCCGGCCAGTTCGAGATGCAGAACAATTTTCTTGTGGAGACGGCGGAGTATGTAACCACCCAGCGAACCCAGTATGCCCAGGTCTTTGTCCTGAAAAAACCGGTGAAGCTAGCCAAGGTCGGTCTTGCACTTCACAATTTCGGCGGCGACGGTATACTCTGGATTGACCTCTTCAAGGACGATAACGGAAAACCGGGAGCCCTCGTGGCCACCAGCGGGATGATCGGCGTCGAACAAATCTCCATGAAGCCGGGGTACCGCTGGGTAGATTTCGACTTTGCCAAAGAAAAGCTCGACCTCATGCCCGGTTCTTACTGGATCGCCCTGGGCTTTACGGGCAGTCCCATCGTCAACTGGTTTTACACCTATGGAAAACCGGTCGGCCCGGTGTATGGAACACGCTACAAGGGCGTCTTTGACAGTGACTGGAGCGGCGCCCTCAGTTACGAGTTCAATTATCGTATCGCGGGTCTGACGGTAAAATAGGATAGACGACTTCTGATTAAAGACGCGGGCCGGCGCCTTACGGTTACCGGCCCGTGTCTTAACCAGGAATATTCCCGGGGGATTACTTTTTGGCTTTCGTTTCCTTTTTCTTCGGGGCCGCCGACTTCTTTTCCACGGCCTTGACTGGGGCGGCCTTTTTAGCCGGCGCGGCACCTTTCTTGACCGGCGCTTTGGCAATTACCGGTTTCGCCGCTTTTTTTGCTACGGCCTTGGCTTTCACCGGCGCAGCCTTGACAACTGCCTTCACATCCTTTTTAACCGCTGCCGCCTTGGGGGCTGCTTTGAGGGCGGCTTTCTTTTTCGCCTTTTCAGCAGCGGCCTTGCCTTTTGCCATACGTTCCTTACAGCAGATCAATTCTGCCATACTTATCCCTACCACATCATCGACAACCACAACCAGACCACATAATTCACAGCTTAAAAGATCACCTTTTTTTGCCTTTGCCATGCCTGTGTTCCTCCTGTCATTTTTTTATTACCGGCAACACCCCCGCCAGTCATAATATTATCTCCTTATAAATGAAATATTTCATCTTTTCAAGCTGAATTCTATTTAATATCATTCTTTTTTGGCGCACTCATAAACATTCCTCTTTCTATTACCTCCCCTGTTATCGCAAGGGGTAAGGGAATGAGACATATTCCCTCGGGACCTGGTCTCGGCGTGAATTCTATTATATTCTTTTGACACAGCCCCCGATTTATTCTATAAGGCACCGATGTAATTGAATTATAAGGAATATTCTATAATACACCAAGGAGGAATTCCTGAACCCATGAATCCATCAACGGAATCAGACCTTTATGATATTGTAATCATCGGAGGGGGCCCCGCTGGCTATACCGCCGGCCTTTATGCCGCCCGCGCGGGCCTGAAGGCCCTGCTCATCTCCGGGGCATCGACGGTAAGTCAGATCACCGTTACCGATCTCATCGAAAACTATCCCGGGATCCCTGCGGGTATCAACGGTTTTGAGCTTGTGGAAAGCTTCCGGAATCAGGCAGTCGCTTTTGGCCTGGAATGCATCACCGCCGACGTCCAGACCCTGGAGACTATTAGCCATGGGGGAAAGAAGGCCTGGAGAGTCCTTACGGACAACCGGACATGGGAAACTCTTTCCCTGGTCATGGCCACCGGCGCCTACTGGCGACACCTTGGCGTCCCCGGAGAGGAGGCGTTTGTCGGACGAGGCGTCTCTTATTGCGCTACCTGTGACGGCCCCTTTTACCGGAAACGGGAAGTGGCGGTCGCCGGCGGCGGCAACACGGCGGTACAGGAAGCCATTTTTCTGACCAATTTTGCCACCAAGGTAACCATTGTCCACCGGCGCAACCGCTTGCGGGCCACCGGCATCCTCCAGGAGCGGGCCTTTGCCAACCCGAAAATCGAGATGGCCTGGGACGCCGTGGTAGAAGAAATCGGCGGCGCCAAGGGAGTGGATTGGATAAGGATAAAGGACGTAGTCACCGGCACAACCCGGGAGATTCCCACTGCCGGCGTTTTCATCTTTGTAGGCTTGATTCCCCAGACGACCCTCGTCAAAGACCTGGTTGCCCTGGAGAAGGACGGCTCCATCATCGTCGATCGGGACATGAGAACCTCGACCCCGGGGATCTTCGCCTGCGGAGACTGCATCCACAAATCCCTCCGCCAGGTCATTACAGCTTGCGGCGATGGGGCAACAGCCGCCTACACCGCCCAGTTGTACGTCGAGGAGAGCAAGGGAGAGGCATACTGAGATGGATGCCCTGATTGCTGCCTGGCGATACCTTCCCGGGCAGATAAACCCGAATATCATCGAAATTGGCGCCTTTCAGGTCCGCTACTACAGCCTCATGTACCTGGTCGCCTTCGCCCTGACCTATTTCCTCGTCATGCACCGGATCAAGGATGAAAAATATGGCTATACGGCGGAAACTATCCAGGACCTAATGATCTGGCTGATTATCGGACTGATTCTGGGAGGCAGGCTGGGATATGTCTTGTTTTACAACTTCGATTACTATTTCCACCGCCCCTGGGAGATCCTGCTGCCTTTCGATTTTTCCAACGGCATCCGTTTTGTGGGCATCAGCGGCATGTCTTTTCACGGCGG
>DMAT01000236.1 GCA_003451635.1 Syntrophus sp. (in: bacteria)
GACATTTCGCCACAGCGTATAGAAGAAATGTCATTATTCGTCAAGGTGAAAGTACCTAAAACATGCTGTAATTATTGGCTCCATTCCGCTTGCATCTCAGGCGGAATGGCCACGGACCGTGTCCCCGGCCTCATATGTGCGCACCTCAAAAAGATCGCCCCCTTCAAATGCGGCCGGGTAATTTTCTTCTCACGAAGTCGCAGAAGTGATGATACTGGGCGAGGAAGGTGAATGCCCGCTTCATGAGCTTGGGATTGATCTTCCAGGTTTCGATCATGCTTTTGACGAACAGGCCGCGCTCCGCCGGCGTTGCCAGGACCATAAAGAAAAAGATCATTCTGACGCCATGGGAAAATTGCTTGGGATCAAATTTCTTATTCACATAAAGAGGGCTGAAATAGTCTACATGCTGCAGCCAGCCCTGAAGCCTTTCGTGGAACAGGTCCGGATTGTAAAGCTTTTTGAATAACTCGCAATATCTCCGCAAAAGCTCCTCACTGCTCATCTGTTTCGGAATTATGTTCGTATAGAGCTGCCATTCCCCGGAAAAATCATTGCCCAGAAGGCGGCCCTCCCGCTCCATGCGGTTGTAGAGCGGCGTGCGCCTCGGTGCGTTCAGGAGGCTGATGCCGATTATGGGGCTGTTGGTCCGGGTGAAAAATTCATATAGTTCGTCAAAGACGGCTTTGTCGTCGTGATCGAAGCCGACGATCATCCCGAGAAAGGGCATGATGCCGTAGCGGGAAATCCTGTTGATGCGTTCGAAGATATCGTACTTGAGATTGTGGAATTTCTTCACATCTTCCAGACTCTGTTTCCGAATTGTCTCGACGCCGAGAAACAGCACGGAGAAGCGGGCATCGGCGCACATCCGGAGCAGCTTTTCATCGTCGGCGATCTCCACGGTGATCTGGGTGGAAAACGACAGGGGACGAGACTGGATGGTATTCCATGCGATAATTTCGGTCAGAAGCTTTTCCGTGAAGGCCTTTTTCGCCAGAAAATTGTCGTCGGAGAAAAAAACGGTACGGGCGCCGATTTCATGGGCCTGCCGGATTTCCGCCATTACCTGCTCAACGGATTTAGTCCGTGGTTTTCTGCCCACATACTGGATCACATCGCAAAACTCGCAGTTGTGGGGGCAGCCGCGGCAGGTCTGGACGTTGATGTTGATGTAATCGTCGACGTCAATAAGGGACCAGTCCGGCGCCGGACTGTCCTTCAAATCAATATAGGTCTGTTGGTGATAAACGGGTTTTGCCTTTCCCCGTACCCATTCCTGGAGAAACATGGGCCAAGTGTATTCGGCCTCGCCGATGAAAAGATAGTCGGCAAGATCGTCGCATAGATCGTAGTTGATGCTGGAGTAGGCGCCCCCCAGGGCAACCTTGACGCCCCTTTGCCGAAATCCCCTGCATAACTCGTGGATCCTTTTTGTGTGGAGTGTCGCCCCCGTGACGGCCACCAGATCGCACGACATGTCCCAGTCCAGCTTGGAAACGTTTTCATCACACAAAACATATTCCACGTCCACATCGGGTGGAGTCAGGGCCATCAGGGTGGCCAGGGCCGCGTTGGGCATAAGGGTTTTGGCCCCCAGGAGGTTGACGGTTCCCTGCATGGACCAGAAGTTTTCCGGATGCTTCGGCGCGATCAGGTAAATGCGCTTAAAACGATCACCACTGCCGTAACATTTCGTTTTCATTATGAACATCCCGCTGCGTCTTTGCAATTAGGAGAGTAACTTTTTGAGAAAAAATTGTATGGTGTATCTCGCCAGGGTCCCCATGTAGTGGGGCGCCCGCGCAAGCCAGGCGCCAACAATAAAGACCACGTAGGAGAGACCGTAGGTCGTCGGGCAGCCGATGACGGCGATCATCGGCTCCCGTAACCAGACTGCCAGCGCGCTTAAAGCGGCCACTGCCGGCCAGCCGATAACATAACTCAACCCCATCAAGATCAATCCGGCGATTAACCGCGGCGTCGGACGCTCTTTGAATTCTCTGAGATCCGTCGGATTGTCAAGTATCTCGCGGATATATTTTTTCCCGGCAAGGTATTTGGCAACTTTCCTTCGAATCATAAAACCTTATCCCTTGAAACAAGCAAGTTGTTCTGAATCCGGATGCTTTTTCCTGCACGAACGACAACATACGCGAGAGAACCTGGTATGGCCGGGGAAATGAATCCCCGGGAGGAAGTCGACGGATTAAATACACGAGGCCTCTCCTTTCTGCAATGGATTTTCTACAACAGTGATGGAAGGGAACGTAGTTCGCGTGCTTGCTTTTTCCCCATGCCTTCAGTTCCCAGCCATTTCTTGACAGGGCACCATGCTCACAGTATAAGAATGCGGCAAAGAAAAAGGCCCTTGATCGAGGATACCGTGAAGAAAGAGACTGATGGCTGGGATTATTTCGACCGCATCTACTGCATCTCTTTGGAAGAGCGTGAAGACCGGCGGCAGGCGGCTGCGGCTTCGTTCTCCACAGTAGGACTGACCGGGAAAGTAGAATTCGTCATTGTCAAACGTCATCCCTTAAATATCGAACAGGGAATGTATGAATCTCACATGACATGCCTGCGTAAAGGCCTGGAAGCCGGCGCAGAGAGGATCGTCGTTTTCGAAGACGACGTCGTTTTTGACCGCTTTGACGCTGATCGCTTCAAGGAATGCACGCAATTTTTATTGGAAAACCCGAACTGGAAAGTGCTGCTTTTGGGGGCTCTAATTCGCTCAAGCAGGAGAACTGCCAATCCGTTTATTCAAAAAGTCGGCTACCAGAGCCTTGCCCATGCCTATGCCTTGAACAGGTCTTACGCTGAAACCCTGGCTTATCAGCCCTGGCAGGGTATTGTCATCGACACCCTGTTTCGGCCTCTGACCGATGACCTCTATGCCGTTTATCCCATGTTTGCCTTTCAAAACGATTTCGCCTCGGACAATGACAACAAATACGCGGGTATTGAGCGCTTCCGGAGATTATGCGGCGGACTTGAGCGGATTCAAAAGGCAAACGAATTCTATCAGCGCCATAAATGGGGCGTCATTGCCGCCCACATCGTGATTATTTTGTCCCTTCTGATCGTTATCCTTTCACGATGAATCTGCCGGACCGATTGAATTGATACAGGGTGAAAAGTTCGCCGCCTTAATTCTTCCCTGCCTTAAGGATTCGTTCGATTTCTGTCCGGTCATATTTGCCCGACCGTGTCATGGGTATCTCTTCCACAACGGCCAGGCGCTTGGGAACGGCGTAGGCTTCGCTGATCCCGGCAATGCCGCGCCTCAGATCCCCTATGTCGAGTCGGGTCGCGACCAGAGCGGCCAGTTCATTCTGCCTCCCCGTTCTTATGGGAAGCGCTATGACCACGGCATCATAAACGCCGGGTATCTGCTTCAGCTTGGCCTGAACGGCAGCCATGTCAACCCTCTTCCCGCCGATCTTGACGATATCGTCCGCTCTGCCGCGCAGGATAAAGCGGCCATCTCCGTCCGGATCAACGCAGTCTGCGGTGACAAAAAAACCTTCGCCGTCCCGGGGAAGGGTCGGTGAGAGAAAGTCTGACCGGATGCAAATGCTCCCGTCACGAATCCTCCAATCGATGGGGTCCATGGGAACCCATGATTCTTGATCCAGAAAACGGCGCCTTGTTGCCACGCCTCCCGTCTCCGTTGAGCCGTAAACCTCGATAACATCAACGCCTGTTTTTTCCCGAAAATAGAGGGCATCCTCCCCATCCAGCATCCCCGCCGACGAAAAGGCCATCCGCAGCTGGAAGCGCTGCAGGGCATCATTTTTCAGGACCCGAAAATGAACGGGAACGCTGACCAAAACGGTTGCCTTATGTTCCTGGGCGGCCAAAAGGATCTCTTTGGGGAAGGTGTATATTCCGGGGAGGACGCGGGCGGAGCTGACCAATGGAATCAGCACGGAGAAGAGGAGACCGTAGATGTGGTAAGGAGGCACGGTTGAGAGAAACAAATCGTCTTTTGTGATGCCGAATGCGTCCGACTGGTAGCGGGCCTCGGCAAGCATATTCCGCGGCGTCTTGGGCCAAATTGCCGGTTTTCCCGTAGAGCCGCCTGTAAACAGAATAAGAAAAGGTTCGTCGGGATCACGAACGGAATCGGTCAGATCGGCGCCCGAAAGCGGAATTGACGCGGCGTCGATTACACGCGGTCCGGGCGGAAAGTCTCCTGAGTCGTCGCCCAGAA
>DMAT01000012.1 GCA_003451635.1 Syntrophus sp. (in: bacteria)
CCCGCCGGCACCGCGCGAGAGTTGGCCTGGTGGATCACCGTCCCCCATGACGCCACCGGGCTGGAATACGAGGCCACTGTCCGGGAGCAGGGAGGAGGAGCCGCCAGTGATCGACTGAAAGTGGTACAGAAGGTGACCCCGGCGGTCCCGGTCCGGACAGTTCAGGCCGTTCTCACCCAGGTCCGCGCGCCCGTGGCCGCGGTGCTTCCTATCGAAAAACCGGCAGACGCGGTGTCCGGACGCGGCGGTATAAACATCCAGATCAAACCGGTTTTGGCGGCGTCTCTCACCGGCGTCCGGGATTACATGGATCACTACGCCTATACCTGCCTGGAGCAGAAGATCTCCCGTGCCGTTGCCATGAAAAACAATGCTCTGTGGCAGGCCACGATGGCCCAGCTTCCCTCCTACCTCGACAGTGACGGCCTCTTGAAATACTTCCCGGTCATGAGGCAGGGAAGCGACTCCCTGACGGCGTATATCCTTGCCGTCGCTTCCGAAGGGGGCTACGAAATTCCCGATTATCTTCGAGACCGGATGACCGCTGGACTGCAGCAGTTTGTCGAAGGACGGGTTATCCGTTACGGCACCCTGGCCACGGCAGATCTGGCTATCCGTAAGCTCTCCGCCCTGGAAGCCCTGAGCAGATATAAACAGGCAGATGTGAAACTCCTAACCTCCATCCCCATTGATCCCAATCTCTGGCCGACGTCGGCCCTTCTCGACTGGATCAACATCCTCCAGCGCCTGACGGACATCCCACAGCGGGAGAAGCGCCTCAAGGAAGGTCAACAGATCCTCCGCGGCCGGATGAATCTCCAGGGGACCCGCATGACCTTCTCGACGGAGCGGATGGACCAGCTCTGGTGGCTGATGTCCTCATCCGATGGCAATGCGGTTCGTTCCATGCTCTCACTGATGAATCTAGAGGGATGGCAAGACGACTTGCCACGCCTGGCCGCCGGCGCCCTGGGCCGGATGCAGCGGGGACACTGGGACACCACCACCGCCAACGCCTGGGGAATCCTGGCGATGGATAAATTCTCCATCAAGTACGAAAAGACGCCCGTCGGGGGAACCACGAAAGTGGCGCTGAACGGCAAGACCCGCTCCGTTGACTGGCATAAATCACCGGCCGGGGGAGGGCTAAGCCTCAACTGGCCGACAGGCAGGGAAACTATCCAGGTCAGCCACAACGGCACCGGCACTCCTTGGGTGACCATCGGAGCGACGGCTGCCCTCAACCTAACGAAGCCCTTTTCCAGCGGCTTTCGTGTGACGAGAACCGTCACTAAACTTGTGGACGATGCCAATATGTCGCTAAGTTCTACTGAAGACAATGGAAGGGCAACCAATTTTAATGTCGGTGACGTCGTCCGGGTCCACCTGGACATGGAGGCCCAGTCCGACATGGCATGGGTCGTCCTGAACGATCCCATCCCAGCGGGGGCAAGCATTCTTCGGACGGGATTGGGAGGAGATTCGCTGTTGTTCTCAGCAGGAGAGAAAACCCGGAGTTTCGCCCAGGAAGCCTTCACCGAACGTTCCCAGGAGGCCTTCCGTGTCTATTACGAGTACGTTCCCAAGGGGAAATGGTCCACGGAATACACCCTGCGCCTCAACAACGAAGGTGCTTTCCAGATGCCGGCCTCCCGGTTGGAGGCCCTGTACGCCCCGGAAATGTTCGGAGAAACCCCCGTCCGTCCCCTGACGGTTACGGGGAAAAAACAGTAGCACCATATATTTTCACCTGAAAATAAAACTATATGCCTTTGAATTAATTCGTTTAAAATTTCCCTCCCCCTCAAGGGGATGGTTAGCNNCGGTTAGGGTGGGGATGGGGTTAATTATGCTTACCCAGACAAAAATAAAGATCCTCTGCGGGAAACTGCAACGGACAGGGAGAGCGTTTTTTAAGTGATGGTTATGGGAATGATACGCGCTATGCTAAAAAATGGAATAACCCTTGCCGCGGCAGTCATTCTGATCCTCGCAATACCTGGTCTTTACGCCATTGTAGACTTTTATAGCCCAGGCACTCCCCCGCCCACCTTCGCCAGCATCAGAGCCGGCTATTCTTGGTCGGAAGCGATTCTCCTGGACCGGCACGGCAACCCCCTCCATGAACTTCGGATTGATCCTCAGGGACGGCGTCTGGAATGGGTTCCTCTGACCCAAGTATCGCCGGCCTTGATCAAAGCGATAATCCAGGCGGAAGACCGGCGTTTTTACCGGCATCAGGGTGTGGACTGGCAGGCCATGGGTGGCGCTTTGAAGAATCGCCTGTTGTCGGGTCCGCCACGGGGGGCAAGCACCATCACCATGCAGCTCACCAGAAAACTTGCGGAAAGGGAGAAGATCCGGCCGCCAAATAAGACGCTAAGGGGAAAATGGCGGCAGATGAAGACCGCCCATAGGCTCGAAAAAAGCTGGGGAAAGGATGAGATTATAGAGGCTTATCTGAATCTCATCTCCTTCCGGGGGGAATTGCAGGGTATCGCCGCCGCATCCCGGGGCCTCTTCGACAAAGATCCGGGCGGTTTGACCGAGGCGGAGGCACTGATCCTGGCTTCCCTGATCCCCTCGACCAACCAGTCCCTCGATAGAATTGCCCGGCGGGCGGAGCGGCTTGGTCAGTCCCTGGCGGCACGGACCTCGCCTGCGGAAATAAGAACATTGGTCAATGAACGAATCGGCCGCCCTTACCGTATCGTTCCCCAGCTTGCCCTCGCCCCCCATGTGGCCGGATTGCTCCTGAAACAACCGGGGGCACAGATCCTCTCAACCCTTGATCGGCCTCTTCAGGAATATGTATTGACCGCACTGAACCACCGTCTAGCCGACAGCAAAGACCGCAACGTTCGCGACGGCGCAGTCCTTGTCGTGGACAACGCCAGCGGCGAGATCCTGGCCTATGCGGGCAACAGCGGCGTAACTTCGTCGGCCCCCCATGTGGACGGCGTCCGGGCTCTCCGTCAGGCCGGTTCGACCCTGAAACCATTTCTATACGAACTCGCCATCGAAAAAAAGATCCTCACAGCCGCTTCCGTCGTTGAGGATACACCCCTGCAAATCCCCACATCCACCGGTCTTTACGTCCCGGAAAACTACAGCAAAGATTTCCAGGGCTCCGTGACAGTCCGCACCGCCCTGGCCTCATCTCTGAATGTCCCTGCTGTCAGGACCCTGCTGATGCTGGGGGGCGATGCCTTTGTGGAGCGGCTCCGGGGCCTCGGAATGTTCAGCATCCAGAAAGATCCCGACTACTATGGCTATGCAGTCGCCCTGGGATCGGTCGATATTTCCCTCTATGACCTGGTAAACGCCTACCGGGCCCTCGCCAATGCCGGCAAATGGAATGAACTGACACTTGTCTCCCGGGGTCAAAGCACGTATACTAAGCAGGTCATGGACAGGAAGGGGGCCTTCATTATTTCGACGATCCTTGCGGACCGGGAGGCGCGAAACACAACCTTCGGGATGGAGAATGTCCTGGCCACCCGTTTCTGGACCGCCGTGAAGACAGGGACCAGCAAAGACATGCGGGACAACTGGTGTATAGGCTACTCCGAAGCCTATACGGTTGGGGTCTGGATCGGAAACTTTTCCGGTGAACCCATGTGGAATGTGTCCGGTGTAACCGGGGCCGCCCCGCTATGGCACGACATCATGAATTACCTTCACCGGCAGCGAGGCTCAATTGCCCCACAGCCACCCCCTGGCGTTACGGCCACTTCCATCCATTTCCGGGATACGGGCGAAACAGCTCGCAGTGAATGGTTTATAAACAGCACAGAGCCGGCCATGCCCATCGCTGCCCATACTGTTCACGAACAACCCCGGATCATTTACCCCACAGGCGGCATGATCGTCGCCCTGGACCCGGACATTCCGGAAGCGAATCAGTTGATCTCCTTCCTGGCCCAACCGCGCGGGGTGGTTCATGAGTGGCGCCTGAATCAGCAGCGCCTCACGGCGCCAGCCCAGCAACCGCTCTGGAAACCGCAGCGGGGCAATCACCAGTTATCCATTCTGGATAAAGACGGACGCATCATCGATACCGTCTTTTTTACCGTCAGATAAGCAAAGGACTATTTCTTCACATATATTATGACACGGTTGTCTTTGTCCCGTTTCATTGTCATTTTTTTCCCGTCATAGGACTGAATAGTATAGGGCGTATTTTTGCCTTCAGTTATGAGCGTCAGGGTGTTTCCCTTTACCGTGTATGTACCCTTTACCGTAGTTGTACCCATAACCAGAGTGAAGGTGCCGTCAGCTTTGTGTTCCACAGCCGCCTGCTGGCCTTTGAATTCATAAGTCCAATTGCCGACAATATCTTTCTTGTAGTCCGCAGCAAAAACCAATGTCGCAATAAACAATACAAAAATCGATAATGCAAAGATCTTCTTCCTCATTCTTGTTCCTCCTTTGGCTGATGAAATGTAATACCTTTTCTAAGAGCATTTAAAGCTTATCTGCCGAAAATACCTTGCAAACCTTTCTGCACTGGAATCTGCGGCCCCCCCTTCTTTTCTGCTGCCACTGCGGGTGTGGCAGATCCTTCACTTTTCTTTCCTTCTGCTGCAGGTGTCGCTGCGCCTTTTTCCTTGAAATCGACATCACAGTTGAACTTTAGGGCCACTGCGTTTGTCTTGATATTGAAATACTGACATACTTGCTTATCAAATTTCTTGGTATATTTAGTGGTAGGCTGAGACAGAATCAATCCTCCGTACATGGATTTCCCTTGTTTTGCCAAGTCTTTCAAAAATATCTCACTTCTGTCATTATTCGATCCCGACGGAAATTTATCGAAGGTGTAACCAGGGGCCCATTGCCCTTCAAACCTGCTTTTATCCAGGCCTCCAGCAGCATTACCGGCATCGTTGTCACATTGCCGTTTGTAATGGAGCATTCACCGTCTCTATTTTCTGTCCAGTTCTTTTCTCACTGCCATGCCGAGGCGCTCCAGAACATAGGGTTTCGGAACGTAGGCGCCGGCCCCTATCTTCTGGGCCTCCTTGACACGATCCGATTCTGAAAATCCACTCACGATAACTGCCTTCTGCAAATGGTTAAGCTTCAGGATATTCTCATATGTCTCCAGCCCGTCTATACCTGGGTCCATGATCATGTCCAGAACGATCAGATCCGCTTTATTCGATTTAAGGTATTCAATGGCCTCTTCGCCGCTCGCGACGGTGCTTACTATATAGTTCAGCTTGGTAAGCATCCGGGCAGCCAGTTCACGCTGTCCCTTTATATCGTCTACAACCAATATCGTTTCACCTCTCCCCATGTATTCAGACATGGACACGCAGACCTGATCACTGGTTATCTCTTCTCTCGTTACGGGGAAATAGAGGGTAAAAGTGGTCCCTTTCCCTTCTGCGCTCTCGACATCGATATAACCATTATGGTCCTTGATCGTTCCCCAGACAACAGCGAGCCCGAGTCCGGTCCCGCTTCTCCCCATGATTTTCTTTGTATAGAAGGGCTCGAAAATTCTCTTTATATCTCGCTCCGGGATTCCTTCTCCCGTATCGGATACTGTAAGGACTACATAGTCACCTTCGCGAATTTTATCATATCCGTGAATCGGCACGTCCAGATATTGGTTGGCAGTAGCAATCTTTAAGACGCCGCCGTTCGGCATGGCCTCGACGGCGTTCGCGACCAGATTGATGATCGATTTGGCGAGATGCACGGGCGAACCTATGATATTCAGGAGGTCTGATTCGAGGTCAGCTTGTAATTTAACCTGTCGGTTGTTGAAAACTATTTTTTCAAACTCCGGCAACTTCTGACAATCCATAACGGCGGCATTCAGATTGACTGTCTTCTTGGTCTGCACCCCCCTCCTTGCCAAGGTAAGGAGATCCTGAACAATTGCCGCAGAGCGATTCCCTCCTTCCAATATCTTCTCCAAATCATTTCTCATGGGATTTGCTTCATCCAGTCCATCCATGAGCATCTCCGCATAGCCGACGACAATGCCAAGTACGTTATTAAGGTCGTGGGCGACGCCGCCGGCCAAAGTACCCAGGGACTCCATCTTCTCCGCACGATTCAGACGATCTTCCAAGCCTCGCTTTTCCTCTTCAGCCTTACGACGTTCCGTTATATCGCGGATAGACTGAATAGCCCCTATGACTTCTCCGCTAGCGTTATAGAGTCTGGAAGCGTTACCCCAAAGGTAGGCTCCTTTGCCGCCAAATATTTCAGGCACATAAACCTCACCGGAGAGAACAGCTTCTTGGCAATTAATTGCATCGTAAGATTTTCTTAAGAACTCTTCATTCTCCGAAAGGATAAGATCGATAATAATGGGTCTTCGTTCACCATAAAAAGGAATTGCGTATTCATAGTTGCCTTTGCCGATCATCTCTTCCGCCTTGATTCCTGTCATGGAAGCCATTGCATTGTTCCAGGCGGTCACAATCCCGTCTTTGTCAATTACAAAGGTTGCATCAGGCAGAAAATTGATGACGTCAGCAAGATTTCTTTGATAATCCTTCAGGGCATCCTCATAATGTTTTTGCTCGGTGATATCGCGGATGATTTCGATCACACCCTTGATATTGCCTTTTTGGTCGCGTAGAGGTGCGGCTTTTGCGTAAACCCATGCGCCCTTGTTGTTATAAAGGGCATTGCAGAAGGCTTCTGCCACAAATGTGTCACCTTGACGGTGTATCTGTTTATATTTTGTTGAAATTTCTTCGTTGTCACTCAAGACCAGATCCATCAACTGTGGTCGTGCCTCTCCATAAAAGGGAATGGAGTACGCATAATCTCCTTTCCCGATCATTTCCTGGGCCGGAATGCCAGACATTTCCTCAATCGCCCGATTCCAGATAATGATACGCTTATCATTATCGATAGCCAGGATAGCGTCCGGGAGGAATTCGATGATGTCCGTCAGCTGGCGCTGGGATTCCCGCACCATATCATCGGCACGTTTGCCGTCCACAGCGGCCTTTACGCTGTTGAGAAATGTCGTAACGTGGATCACATCATCCTGGCTGTAGGCTGTCCGCCGGTTGGCGACTGCCGCGACGGCGGTGATTCTGTCTTGGGTGAAGAACGGCACGACCATCAGATTCGTCAGCTCCACATGGCCCGCCGGTAACCCCTTTTTGCCCTCATGGGCGATCCGATAGTCATTCAAGATAAGAGGTTCCCGGCTGCGTACCGCCACCGCCCATACCCCGGCTTCGTCGATGGGAAAATGCTGGGGCTTGTCGACAAGGGAGCAGTCCTTCATCGCCTCTCCCGACCACGAATGGATGGTCATCACCGATTCGTCGTTGTTGATGAAGCCATAGAAACCGTACTCGCTTTGCGTCATCCTGGTTATGGATTCAAGGATATGATCGGAAACCGTCTTCGTGTCGGTATTGGATAAAGATGTAACATTCCAGAGCGATTCCAGCTTTATGTTTGCAGATATCAATTCATCCTCGGACCGCTTACGCTCGGATATGTCTTGCGCAATAGATAATAGTCGTTGCTGACCACCTATGTTGATTATCTCGCCATAGAAAAGACAGAAAACTTTCTTTTTGTCTTTGGTTTCAAGCTCCAGTTCCATCCCCTCGACAGAGCCTTTCCTTTTTAGCTCCCGGATTAAGAGCTCCCGATCTTTTGGATTAAGCCAACCCAATCCTACTGAAGTCTTTCCGATTGCTTCGTTCCTTTCAAACCCGGAAACTTCTATAAACTTTTCATTGACATCAAGATACGTGCCGTCTTCAATGGAACTGATAGTCATGAGCAAAGGCGCCATCTTAAAAGCCTTGGAGAATTTTTCCTCCGATTTCAGAAGTCTTTCCTCCGTCCGCTTCTGGAAGGTGATGTCCTGATGTGTTCCCATCATCATCAGTGGCTTCTCATCTTCCGTCCAGGTGGCCACCTGGCCTCTATCCAGAACCCAGACCCAGCTTCCATCCTTATGTTTCATTCGCGACTCGAACTCATAGTAGTCAATCTCGCCGTGGAAATGCTTTTCAAGCAACTTGCCACTGATCTCAAGATCGTCCGGATGGGTGAATTTCATCCAGGTTTCAATCGATATGGGGGAAATCTCATCCAGGGTGTAACCGATGATTTCAGCCCAACGATCATTGAAGATGGTCTCCCCAGTCTGGACGTTCCATTCCCAGGTCCCGATGTTGGTTCCCTTTATAATGTTGGCCAGGCGCTGGCGTTCTTCCTTCAGCGCGTTTTCCGCCTGCGTGCGGTCGGTTATATCTTTGCCAATGGAAAGCACCATCTTAAACAAGCCGTTCTCCGATATCACCTTATTGTTCCATTCAATAAGTCGCTGCTGGCCGTTTTTAAGGACGATCATGTTTTCGTAATGGTGTCCGATAGCTTTGGTTTTTACGATATCATCCCATACCAGGTATATCTGCTCCCGTATTTGGGCGGGAACAAACAGGTCTATCCAGCTTTTACCGATGACCTCTGCCGCCTTATATCCGGTAAGACTCTCGGCAAAGCCGTTAAATAAATGTATTTTAGATTTTTCACCCAAACCAACCACTATGTTCGGGGCAGACTTTATCAAATTATCGGACCATTCTTTCTCCTGCCTGAGACCTTCCTCTGCCCTCAGGCGGGCAGAAATATCAATAAAGCTTTCAACATAGCATTCTCTTCCATTGAGGGTAATGGGATAAACTGTTTTCAGGATGTCTTTTTGATGTCCATCGAGGCAAAGCAGTTTTCGTTCAGAATGATCAACAGTATGATCAAGATCTTTGACCGGACATTTACCTGTCTGGGCAGGACAAACCACTGAGTGACAGATTTGTCCAATTATACTTTCCTTGGGTAGCCCGGTCATTTCTATCGCAGTCTGATTAGCATCAGTTATGACCTGAGTCTCCTTGTCGATGATGAGAATTCCTGTTCCTACTGTATCGAAGATCGCCTGAAGTTTGGTCTCACTTTCCAGCAGTGCCTCATCCGCCTGCTTGCCTTCAGTGATGTCGCGGACGATATGCACTAGATTTATCAGCTGACCTAAATCATCGAAGACAGGTGAACTTGATACGGACAACCATTTATTGAGAGTCGTATCAAAGAATTCCGCATTCGCTCCCTTTCCTGTTCGCCTCGTCACTTCAATGGGACAGCTAGCTGTGGGATGGTTCGTCCCGTGAAAAATTTCGTAACACTTCCTACCAATTAGTTCCTCTGCGCTTCTACCCAACATCTGGCATAGAGTACGGTTGACCTTAAGAATCTTATGATCCACGTCGTGAATTGACACACCGTCCGACATGGCATCGAATGAGGCCGACCATTCCTGGAGCGCATTCCGAAGTGTTTTCTCTGCCTGTTTGCGCTCAGTAATATCAAGAATGTTGCCCATGACTTTGACAACTCGATCACCTTCCATCACCGGCCGCGCCATCGTCTGAATCCATACCCTACGTCCGTCGATTCTTGTAAGAGGAAACTCCAGGTCGTATGACTTTCCCCTCTCGGCACAGTCCCGAAAAGCCAACTCGATGATCGGGCGGTCGATAAGATCGTAGCAGGCCAGGCTGCGGGCGATGTGTTCTGACGATCCAGCAGCGGGGTTGCCTGGCGTCATCCCATGGATGCGGTATGTCTCATCGGTCCATATCATCTTCTGCTGCGACACGATCCATTCCCAAGCGCCGATTTTGGCGAGTTGCTGAGTGGTGTCCAGGAGCGTTCAGATCTCCATCAGTTCTTCCTCCACCTGCTTACGCTCCAATTGTGATTTTTCAAGTTCCTTGAGTCTTTGTTTTAATGAGGAATTCTCTTCAATCACTTCTTGATTTGTTTTGGATGGACCGTTCATCTGATGCTCCTCAGCCATGAGATATGGTGCAGTATGTTAACAATAAGGAACGCTATTTGTTGGCAAGTAAAGTGTTCTAATACCTACTGGATATTATTGTAGCTGTCAAAAGGAAACTTTACCAGTATGCCAACTGATGCTGAATGCGGGGGGGAATGTCTCTCCAAATGGGTCTACCGATGGCCTGAATAAGCAAGGATAACCGGTTTTAGGCGGTAGAAGGCCGTGGCGAAACAAAGTGTCGTTTTCTCGGGAAGTCGGATAGACAGAGGTGGTCTGGTTTCTTTAAGTTAAGTTAAGGCATCCCTATTTCCTGTCCAGTTCTTTTCTCACCGCCATGCCGATGCGCTCCAATACGTAGGGTTTTCTGACATAAGCGCCGGCGCCCATGTTTTGGGCCTCCCTAACCCGGTCAGACTCGGAAAAACCACTTACGATGACGGCCTTCTGGACAGGACTTATTTCCAGAACCTTCTCATACGTCTCCGAGCCGTCTATACCCGGGTCCATAATCATGTCCAGAACGATCAGGTCCGCTTTGTTCTTTTTCAAGTATTCAACAGCCTCTTCGCCGCTCGCGACGGTGCTTACGCTGTAGTTGAGCTTGGTTAGCATCCGGGAGGCCAGTTCACGCTGCCCCTTGATATCGTCTACAACCAATATCGTTTCACCTCTCCCCATGTATTCAGACATGGATACGGATATCTGTTCACTGTCTATATCTTCTCTCGTTATGGGGAAATAGAGGGCAAAGGTTGTTCCCTTCCCTTCCTCGCTCTCAACATTGATATACCCGTTATGATCCTTGATCGTTCCCCAGACCACAGCGAGGCCAAGGCCGGTCCCACTTCTTCCCATGATCTTCTTGGTATAGAAGGGCTCGAAGATGCGCTTGACATCTCTCTCCAATATCCCTTCTCCCGTGTCGGAGACGGTAAGGACAACATAATCCCCTTCACGGACATTGTCATATCCGTGAATCGGCATGTCCATGTATCGATTGCGAGTAGCGATTTTCAAGACGCCGCCGTTCGGCATGGCTTCGACGGCGTTCGATACTAAATTAGCGATCGTTTTGCCCAGATGCACGGGAGAACCCATGATGTTCAGGAGGTCTGATTCGAGGTCCGTTATTAATTTGATGTGGGGGTTGTTGGAAAACACCCTTTCAAACTCCGGCGTTTTCAGCCAATCTGCAATGGCGGCATTCAGATTGGCTGCCTTCTTGGTCTGCACCCCCCTCCGTGCCAGGGTAAGAAGATCCTGAACGATTGCGGCAGAGCGATTTCCACCATCCAATATCTTCTTCAAATCATCTCTCATGGGATTTGATTTGTCCATCTCGTCGATAAGCATCTCCGCATAGCCTACCACAATGCCCAGAACATTATTCAGGTCATGGGCAACACCGCCGGCCAGCAGTCCCAATGATTCCATCTTCTCCGCCCGCTGTAGGCGTTCCTCCAAATCCCGGCGTTCTGCTTCCGCCTGCCTACGTTCCGTGATATCGCGAATAGACTGAATGGCCCCTACGACTTCTCCTTTGGAATCATAGAGTCGGGAGGCATTGCCCCAAAGATAGGCCCCTTTGCCGCCGAATGCGTGCGGCACGTAAACCTCTCCGGAGAGAACAGCTACCTGGCGTTGAACTTCATCATAAGATTTTCTTAAGAACTCGTCATCCTCTGAAAGGATAAGATCGATAATAATTGGCCTTCGCTCACCATAAAAAGGAATTGCGTACTCATAATTGCCCCTTCCAATCATTTCTTCCGCCTTTATTCCTGTCATGGAAGCAATTGCATTATTCCAGGCGGTCACTATCCCGTTTTTGTCAATCACAAAGGTCGCATCGGGCAGAAAATTGATGACATCAGCGAGACTCCTTTGATAGTCCTTCAGTACATCCTCGTAATGCTTTTGCTTGGTTATATCGCGAATGATTTCTATTATACCTTTGATATTGCCCTTCTGATCGCGCAGCGGTGTTGCTTTTGCGTAAACCCACGCTCCCTTATTGTTGTACAGGGCGTGGCAGAAGGCTTCCGCCACGAGAGCTTCGCCTTCACGGCGAAGCTGCGGATATTTTGTGGAAAATTCTTCGTTGTCGCTCATAACCAGATCCATCAATTGCGGTCGCGCCTCTCCATAAAAGGGGATAGTGTAGGCATAGTCACCTTTGCCGAGCATTTCCTGGGCTGGAATACCCGTCATTTCTTCAATCGCCCGATTCCAGATGATGACGCGCTTATCATTATCAATCGCGAGAGTAGCGTCCGGGAGAAAATCGATGATGTCCGCCTGCTGCTGTTCACTCTTCCTCAACTCCTCCTCGATTTGCTTGAGACCGGTAACGTCGACGACAAAACTCAGAGAGGACGGCAAACCATCCCAAAGGATTACCCTGGAACTTATTTTCAGCCACTTTACTGTTCCATCAGGTCTCAAAATCCTGAACGTATAGTCCGTTTCAACGCATTCACCTTTCATTCGATTCAAGTGACGATTTCGCACCATCTCGCGGTCATCGGGATGCATAAATGAAACGAACGGTCTCGATGTGATGGTGTCTTCAGAACATCCCAGTATTTCCAGCAGGGCAGGATTGGCAAATTGTATTGTCTCTCCCCGGGCAATCAGGATTCCTTCTCCGGCACTCTCAAACAAAAGGCGGTACCTTTCTTCACTCTTCTTCAGTGATTCCTCTGCTCTCCGACGATCAGTGATATCTTCAAAAGTTGCCACAATTCGGTTTGTTTTCCCCAGTTTTTCGCCGGTCCGGGACACGCTGTTGCGGCAAATGATTTCTGTCCCATCTTTACGAACAAAGGGGTGCTTAGACTCAAAGGTGACGACCGGCATTTTTCTCAACCATGAGTAGAGCTTGGCGCCGTATTCCTTCCATTCCTCTTCATTCCGGAACAGTATCCTGGTACTCTTTCCGATCAACTCCTCCGGCTTCCACCCGAAGACATTTTCCATCGCGGCATTGGCAAAGAAAATGCTTCGATTCTCCACACCGAACAGGCCATGAGGAACGGACATCAGGATTGATTTTCCAAGTTCGTCGCTCTCCTTAATGACCTTCTCCGCACGCTTGCGGTCTCGAATATCCAGAATAAATCCCTCAATACCAAGGGCGTTCCCATCCTTATCGTAATAATACCGGCTGCTTGTTGAAACGGGCATCGGTGTTCCATCCTGATGTTTAAGGACAACCTCGTAATCATGGACCTGCCCATCCTCCTTCATTATTGATAAGAATTTGACCCGTTCTTCGGGAAACATGTAGAGTTTGTCCGCAACACTTGATCCCAAAATATCACCGAATGACTCATACCCTAAAAGCGCGAGGCCCGAGGGACTCATCATAATGAGATTGCCTTGCCCATCGGTTCGATAATAAACATCCAGTGTGTTTTCGATGATGTCTCGATAACGTTCCTCGCTTTCCCGCAGCGACTCCTCCGCCAGCTTCAGATCGGTTATATCAATCAGCGTTCCGTTTGCACCAATAAATGTACCGTTTTCTATTCTCGGTTTCGTATTGGTCCGCACCCATCTGAATTCGCCTGATTTATTCTTTATTCGATAGACCAACGGCTTTTCCACACCGGCGCTGAGCTCCAGGAACCGCTTGGTCAAAAGATCACGATCATCCGGATGAATAAGTTCGATAAAGTTCTTTCCAATGACATCATCCCGGTCATAACCCCAGACATCTTTATCACCCTGACTGAAGTAAAGAACCACTCCCCGATGATCAATCTCGAAGACGATATCACCGCTGCTTTCCACCATCAGCCGAAATCTTGATTCACTCAGCGACAGGGCTTCTTTCTCTTTCAATACCGCAGACAGGGCATCATCCAATTCCGCAACCCGTTTTCGAAGCAGTAATAGTTCATCAATTGAACTCGCCGCAGTATTTGATTCATTGCTCATGATCTGAATTTCCCTGATTTTAGTAATAGCTGATTTACACTCACATTCATCTGTCCAGTTCCTTACGCACAGCCAGTCCCAGCCTCTCAATCACATAGGGTTTCCTGAGATAATCTCCCGCCCCCAGAGCCTTGGCCTCTTTCACCCGGTCTGTTTCAGAAAACCCACTCACAATGATCGCCTTCTGCCTTGGATGGATCTCAACAATTGCTTTGTACGTATCAAGGCCATCCATGCCCGGGTCCATGATCATATCCAGAACAAGCAGGTCCGCTTTTTCGGTTCCAAGACATTTAACTGCCGCCTCGCCACTGGAAACCGTCTTCACCTTGTAGTTCAGCTTACCAAGTATCCTGGCTGCCAGCTCCCGCTGTTCTTTTATGTCGTCTATAACTAAAATTGATTCATCATTCCCGATGTAGTCGGACAAAGGTATTGCAGTCGGCACTATGGCAATCTCTTCTCTTATCACCGGGAAATAAAGGGCGATGGTCGTTCCTCTTCCAACTTCACTTTGAACGTTAATGTAGCCATTATGATCCTTGACGGTTCCCCAGACGACGGCCAATCCCAGACCCGTTCCGCTTCTCCCCATGATTTTCTTTGTATAGAAAGGCTCGAAGATGTGCTTTATATCACTATCGGATATGCCTTCGCCTGTGTCAGTGACAGAAAGAACGACGTAATCACCCTCATTGACGGCATCATAACCGTGGACAGGTTTATCCAAACTCTGGTTGCTCGTAGTAATGGTCAACATACCTCCTCCGGGCATGGCTTCCACAGCGTTTGCAACTAAATTTATAATCGTCTTACCAAGGTGCACGGGGGAACCCATAATGTTCAATAAATCTCTTTCGAGGTAGGTTTTTAACCTGACACGGCGATTCAATGAAAACACTGCCTCAAACTCTGGTGTTTTTTGGTAATCCGTGATGGTGGTATTCAGATTGATCACCTTTTGGGTCTGCACCCCTCTTCTCGCCAGGGTAAGCAGATCCTGAACGATTGCGGCAGAACGATTTCCACCTTCCAAGATCTTCATCAAATCATCTCTCATGGGATTGGATTCATCCATCTCGACCATGAGCATCTCTGCATACCCCACCACAATGCCCAGGACATTATTGAGATCGTGAGCGACGCCACCGGCCAGCGTTCCCAGGGCTTCCATCTTCTCTGCACGGTTTAGGCGCTCCTCCATGATTCGCTTATCCTCCTCCGCCTGCTTGCGGTCGGAGATGTCGAATATTGCTCCAATCAAGCCAGCCAAATTCCCATTTTTATCCTGATAGGTGGCTTTGTTGAAAATGACATTGTGCCTTATTCCCGTTTTATCGGCAGCTAGTGTCTCATAAATTTGAATACCTGGGTTGTTGAATAATTCGAGGTCAGCCCGGTAATAGATGTCGGCAATATCCTTTGGTGACACGTCATATACGTTCTTACCGAGCAATTGGTCTCTGGGGCCAAAGAAGGTCTCACAAGCCAGATTACATCCCAGGTAAATACCATTGATATCCTTGAAAAATACTGGAATTGGAATGGTATCGATGAGCACTTGCAGAAAATTTAGATGCTCATTCAGAGCTTCCTCCGCACGCTTGCGGTCGGAGACGTCACGGCTAATTGAGAGAATATGCGGAACATCTTGCAGAACAATGATTTTGGCTGACATTAGGGCTGTGGTTACCGAGCCGTCCTTTCGGAGGAACTCGGCCTCAAGGTTCTCATAATAACCTTTTTCTTTCAATCCACTTACCAGTTCCACCCGGTTGGCCGGATTGGACCAGATATTGATTTCCAGAGATGTCCTACCAATGACATCCTCTCGGGTAAAACCGGTCAGTTGCGTGAATCCTTCATTAATGTCCACATACAAACCGTCACTCAAGCGATTAATATTGATCGCGTCCGGACTCATTGAAAAAGCTAACCTGAATCGCTCCTCGATCTCACGTAGCGCCTCTTCCATCCGCTTGCGCTCATTGATGTCGCGGGTGACACCGCGCACTTCCACACGGCCGCTCTCCGGGTTGGTGTAGTAGCTGGTGATCACTTCTGTCCAGACAATAGAACCATCTTTGCAAGGCTGCTCGACTTCATTGACGTAAAATTTACCAGGGGGCTCCTTTCCCGAAAGAAAGTCTTCTGACCGACTGCGAATAAGACTGATCAGGTGCGCGGAGGACTCTGCGGTGAGAGCTCTGGTCACCGGCTCAGCGAGAATCTCTTCCGGAGTGTACCCGCGCAGCCTCTTCACCGACGGGCTGACATAGCGAAAACACATCGTTTCGGCATCCAGTATCCACACCACGTCTTCGATGTTCTCAGTCAGAAGGCGATAGCGTTCCTCACTCTCCCGCAGCGCCTCCTCCATCTGCTTACGGGAGGTGATGTCATGGATGATCGAAAATAATATTTTGTCGTCCTGCGTAGTAATTGGCGAAGAATGTACCTCTACAGTTCTGATTTCTCCACTGGCAAGGCGGTGAGGGAAGATGAAATAGTTACGCTTTTGCTCCAGCGCCAAGATCCGTTGAAGGGCGACTTCATCGGCAGGCAGGGTATTTATTTCCTGGATAGTCATCTGACAAAGCTGCTCTTTTGAATATCCGTAAAACCGCGTCGCAGCATTGTTGGCGTCGCGTATTACACCGGTCTTCTGGTCAATCAGGAGCATGATCGCATCATGTATGCGGAACATCAGGTGGAAACGTTCCTCACTCTCCCGCAGTTTATCTTCCGCCCTCTTGACTTTGAATGACTCTTCTTCGAGGACTCTGATTCTTTCTTCCAGGTCTTCATATGTGGGTTTTCTGGTCACTGGTAAGTGTTCCTCCGGTTGCATATAGGATCAAACATTATCTGAACAACCATCACATTTATCGGCCATTCATTCAGCTCATGTCGGCTGTTTCTGCTCGTCCAATACATCCCTTACGGTCCTTGCAAGTTCTTTGTGCCGCAAAGGCTTCATGATGAATCGCCTGATTCCCTCCTTCTTCGCCTGCTCTTCATCAATCAGATCACTATGGCCTGTACATAAAATGACCGGCGTCTCGGGACGGATTTTCCAAATTTCTTTCGCAAGATCAATCCCCGTCAGGCACGGCATGGTCATATCCGTGATGATCAGGTCATAAGCATTAGGATTATCTGTAAACATCTCCAGGGCCTGGACGCTGTCGATGCAATCAGTAACTTTATATCCTGACCGCTGTAACATGTCTCTGCCCAGTGCCGAAAGCATCGGCTCATCATCCACGAACAGGATGCCCTCATCACCACGACGGATTACCTCTGTTTCCGTCTCTGCTTTGGCTTCTTGATGCCGAATGGCGGGAATATATACCGTAAAAGTCGAACCGGATCCGGGAACACTGTCCACGGTAATAGCGCCCCCGTGGCTCTTTACAATCCCATAAACTACGGACAGCCCCAACCCCGTGCCTTCCGATGCCCCCTTGGTCGTGAAAAAGGGATCAAATATTCGATTCATATTGGCAGGATCAATCCCGTATCCCGAATCACTGACCTCCAGCTTCAGGTAGGAACCGGGTGGGAGATCTAAAGATCTTAACGGCGAATCGGAAGCACTCTCAAAAGGCGTCAACTTGATTTTCATTACACCGCCCTTCTTTCTCATGGCATGGGCGGCATTGGTGCAGAGATTCATCATGATCTGGTGGATCTGGGTGTGATTGGCAAGGACAATAATGGATTTCGAATCTATACGCTGCTTGACTTCAATGGTCGTCGGTATTGTGGATCGGAGCAGCTTTACCGCTTCCTTGACAATATACCCAATATTGAGGGGCTTCTTATCGACGGCGGATATCCTGCTGAAGGTAAGTATCTGACTGACAAGACTTGTCGCCCGTTCGCACGCCTGCAGGTACTGTTTTAAATCGTCCTGTCTAAGCCTTTCATCATCTTCCATCATCGCCAGTTCCGTATAGCCGATAATGGCGGAGAGAACGTTATTGAAGTCATGAGCGATACCACTGGACAAAGTGCCGATGGCCTCCATCTTCTGGG
>DMAT01000310.1 GCA_003451635.1 Syntrophus sp. (in: bacteria)
AATGCTGCAGGCGGTTCGGATTTTCTCCATAACGACCATCCGTGGGGCGTCGGGAAGGTTCCACATAGGCAACATTCCAGGGCTCCGGACCCAGGGATCTCAGAAAGGTTGCGGGATTGAAAGTCCCGGCCCCTACCTCAAGGTCGTATGGCTGCTGGACAACACAACCATGGTCTGCCCAGTATCTTTCCAGTGAAAAAATCAACTCCTGAAAGGTCACTATAACCTCCTTACTGTTCAAAGATTCTGCAAGGTTATTAACGGTGCTCGAATAACATGGCTAAGCATGGGTGTCAATAGGTATTTCAGCCGATAGCGCCTATCTGCCGGAGCTGATGGAGGACCTGCAGCGATTTCAGCTCCCGTCCCAAAAGATGCTGAATGAAATGGACAAGCAGTTGCCTGCTTTCCTGGGCGGTCTGCCGGGAAAGAGTGAGTCGTGAAAGTCTGTTGACAGGCATATCCTTGGCATGGATAAGGCTGCGGAGCGTTCCTACGGACAATGAGGGTGTGGGGGGGTGAAAGGCGTCGCAACGGCTACACTTGAGCCCCCCACGGCTATTACTGAAGCGATACGAACTTTCAGCTTCCAAAGGCCTGTTACAGAGGGCGCAACGGTCGAGGACGGGTTCGTAACCGGAGAGGTGAAGGAGACGGATTTCGAAGAAGGACAATAAGCCGGGGATAAATGGTCCGTTGTCCATGACGGACAGAAAGTCGATTAGCAACTCGAAAATCAGTTCGTTTTTTTTGCCTTCCACGGTAAAGGCGCCGGTCAGTTCAACCAGGTATGAGGCGGACATGCTTTTTTCAAGATCCGCGCGGATGGTGGGGAAATGATCAACCATGTCGCATTGGTCAACGAAGGCCAAGGAATCGCCCTTTCGGGAGAAGCGAATGTCGGCGCAGGAAAAAGGTTCGAGGGCATTGGCAAAACGACGGCGAGAGCGGCGGGCCCCTTTGGCAATTCCCTTTACCTTGCCGAATTCGAGGGTATAGAAGGTCGCGATGCGGTCCGATTCTCCATAGTCAAGGGTATGGAGAACGACGGCCCTGGTTTTATGAATGGCGCGGGTGTTCATGTCAATTATGAAGCTCGTCGTAGGTTGCCACGCCGCCCTTTATGGTCATGACGGCCTTTCCCGTCAGGCCCCAGCCAAGGAAGGGCGTATTTTTGCTGCGCGAGCGAATCCCTTCGCCGTCGACGGTCCATGATCGCTGCAAATCTAAAATAGTCAGGTCGGCAGGGGCGCCGGGCCGCAGGGTTCCACCGGGAATATTGAGGATACCGGCCGGATTGGTGCTCATTTTCTCAATTAACTGGTTCAGGGTCAGGACGTTCGTAGCGACGAGCCTCAGGGCCAAGGCCAGGGATGTTTCCAGCCCGATCATACCGCTTGCGGCATATTCGAATTCCACTTCCTTGTCCGTAAGGGCGTGGGGGGCGTGATCACTGGCAATCGCATCAATGGTTCCGTCCCGCAGGCCTTCCTTTATCGCCTCGACGTCTTCCTTCCCCCGCAAAGGGGGGTAGACCTTGAAATTAACATTATAGGTTCTTAGGTCATCGTCGGTCAGGGTAAAATAATGAGGGGCCGTTTCGGCGGTTACCTTGACTCCTCTGTCCTTGGCGTCTCTGATCAGGCGCACGGCCACGGCCGTACTGACATGGGCGATATGGATGGATGAGCGGGTGTATTCGGTAAGCAGCAAGTCTCTGGCCACCATAATGTCTTCGGCAATGCCCGGTATTCCCGGCAAGCCCAGCTCCGTCGCTGCAAATCCCTCATTCATGGCGCCGCCGGAGGAGAGACAGGTGTCCTCGCAGTGGGAGATGATGGGAATCCCAAGGGAATGGGCGTATTCCAGCGCCCGGCGCATGACGGCGCTGTCCATGACCGGTTTCCCATCGTCGGAAAGCGCGACGGCCCCGGCTTCTTTGAGATCCCAGTACTCGGCAAGTGATTTCCCCTCAGAGTGCATCGTGATGGCGGCGATGGGGTAAACATTGACGAGATTGGTCTCCGCCGCTTTTCTGAGAATAAATTCCGTAACGGAACGGGTATCATTCACCGGATTCGTGTTAGGCATGCAGGCAATGGCAGTGAATCCCCCGGCACAGGCGGCCTCGCTGCCGGTCTGTATTGTTTCCTTGTATTCGAAGCCCGGTTCCCGCAGGTGGGTGTGCATATCGATGAGCCCGGGAGTGACTACCAAACCTGCTGCTTCAATGATGCCTGCCCCCTTTTTACTCGACGGCGGCAGCTTTCCCCCGAGTTTAGCGATTTTGCCGTTTTCGATCAAGACATCCATTTTGCCGTCGATATGTTGGGACGGGTCGATAACCCGGGCGCCCTTGATAAGCCAATTCATACTATGCTTTGCCTCCTGTGAGAAGGTACAACAGGGCCATGCGTACCGCCACCCCGTTGGTGACCTGATCGAGAATGACCGAGTAGGGACCGTCGGCAATATCCGGGGAGATTTCCACCCCCCGGTTGATCGGTCCCGGATGCATGACGAGGACATCCTTTTTCGCCAGGGAGAGGTTCTTTTTGCTCAGACAGAAACGTTGGGCATATTCACGGAGAGAGGGGAAAATGGTCTGATGCTGGCGTTCGATCTGAATCCGGAGCATCATAATGACATCCGCCTCTTTGATAGCCTCGTCCAGGGATGAGTAAACAGTAACCCCCATTTGTTCGATATCTCTGGGGATCATGGTTGCCGGTCCGGCGACTGCGACCTGGGCCCCCATTTTCTTCAGCCCGTAGATGTTGGAGCGGGCGACCCGGCTATGGGAGATGTCACCCACAATGGCGATCTTAAGGTTTTCGAGACGGCCTTTCTTGGCCCGGATCGTCATCATGTCGAGCAGCGCCTG
>DMAT01000130.1 GCA_003451635.1 Syntrophus sp. (in: bacteria)
TCAATCTGCGAATACTTGCCGATGGCCTTCTGGTTGCACAGACTAGCCTGCTCTATGCCGAAATATTCTTCAACCGCCTGGAACCAAAGGCCGTCATGGGCAAGCCAGTTGAGCGATGCATCCTCCAGGAGCCCCAGTATTTCTTCTTTCGATAGATTTTGTAGCTCCCTGTTCAGGGTGTCTTTTTCCATAACCTTTTCCTCCATTCTCGATAGAAAAAAATTGTTAAAAAAAACTTGACAAAAACATTTTTCTTCTGTAGCTTGCTACCTGAGTGAGGGCTCAGTCACCAAAACAAAAACACCCACACTCTGTGTAGCCCCTAAATGACACAAGATTAAAAATAGGTCAAGCGCCCTTTTTGAAAATGCAAAAGACAATGAACAATTTTAAAAATAGGCCCATGAAAGCCAAATCCGTCGTTTCGAGCATTAAAAACGAGGACCTCGTCGATCGCAGAAGAAAGCAGATTATTCTGGGCGCGGTAAAAGTTTTCACTGCAAAAGGTTTTCACAAGGCCACGGTCCGGGAAATCGCCGAGGCCTCGGGAATCACTATGGGGACCATGTATGGTTACGTGCGGACTAAGGAAGACATCCTTTTCATCTGCTATGAGTACATGACAAGCATTCTTTCCGAAGGCCTCAAAGATGCTATCAGCGGCCTGGAGGATCCAAGGAAAGAACTCCGGGTAATCCTGAGGAGAAACCTGGACATGATTCATGCTCATCAGGATATAGTCATGTTCTTATACCAGGAATCAGGGGCGTATGATCAGGAGGCGATACGTTCCGTGCTCTCCCAGGAGATGAAATATGTCGAGCTCTTTGAAGATGTGCTGAGAAGGCGCTTTGCTGGCCAGAAAATCAATGAATTCAGATTGAGACTGGCGGCGGATATTCTCTCCTATACACCGGTTATCCTGGTGTTGAGGCGGTGGAGCCTGACCAGACGATTTGACTCCATGGAGGAAGTAAAAGAAGGCATTCTGGATTTCCTGGAAAAGGAGATCGAGCTGATAGTGGAAGATTATAATTACGAAAAGCCGGTGAAGGCCGTTGAGGAAGACAAAAGCATCGAATATTGGCTGAAAACGTACGAAGATACATTATAGTGCGCGTCCAAATATAATATGAGGACCGGAAAGGAGAAACTTGTGGGCAAACCAACAAAAGAAAAAATGATTGAGATGTACCGGGTCATGGCGAAGATTAGAAAGACGGAGCAAAAACTCATGGAGGTCTTCTCGAACGGAGAAATACTGGGATTCCTTCATGTGAGCATCGGCCAGGAAGCGGCTCCCGTGGGGATATGCAGTCATCTGAACGAGGCCGACTATATTGCGACCACACATCGGGGCCATGGCCACGCCATTGCCAAGGGAATCGATTTGAAAATGGCCATGGCGGAGTTGTTCGGAAAGAAGGCCGGTTACTGCCTCGGACGATCCGGCTCCATGCATCTGGCTGACAAATCACGGGGCATAATGGGAGCCAATGGCATCGTCGGTGCGGGGATTCCCATTGCCACCGGGGCCGCCTTTGCGGCGAAATACAAAAAGACGGATCAGGTGGTGGTAGCGACGTTCGGTGAAGGGGCAACCGGGGAGGGGGCTTTTCATGAGGCCTTAAACTTTGCCGCCATCAAGAAACTGCCCATTGTCTATCTCTGCGAAAATAACGGTTGGGCGGAATTCTCTCCCATGTCGATTCACGCGCCTGTCCAAAGTGTCACCCAGCGCGCCCTAGGCTATGATATTCCGGCCGTATCGGTGGAAAATGAGGTCCTGGAAATCTATGAGGCGGCCGGGAAGGCCGTGGAGCGGGCAAGAAATGGCGAAGGGCCGACCCTGATCGAAGTCAGGAGTGAACGCTGGTATGGCCACTATGTCGGTGATGCCCAAAAGTATCGTGACAAGGAAAATGTGGCCCAGGCGATGGCCAAGGATTGTCTCCTGAATTTCGAAAAAGATCTGTTACAGTCCAAGGTGCTGAAAAAACAGGATATCGAAAAGATCAACGCCGATCTCGATACCGAGATCGAAGCAGCCGTCAGTTTTGCCAGGGAATGTCCCTATCCGGAAGCTTCAGAAATGATGGAAGGTCTTTATCTTTAATTGGGGCGATAAGCTGAGTGAGCGTTCAATAACATTGCTTTAAGGAGAAAAATAGCATGAAAGACATTCGCTATATATTTGCTATCAAGGAGGCCATGGAAGAGGAGATGGACAGGGATGAAAACGTCTTTCTGATTGGTGAGGACGTTGGACTTGCAGGGGGGTCTTTCGGGGCCAGCAAGGGTCTCTACGAGAAATTTGGGCCCGAACGTATTGTAGATACGCCCATCAGCGAACTCGGCTTCACATCCCTTGCGGCTGGCGCGGCCAGTTGCGGACTTCGTCCGATTGTTGAGATCATGTTCATGGATTTCGTCACCTGTTGTATGGACAGTATCGTAAATCAAATTGCGAAGATGCGTTATATGTTCGGCAACCAGTACACCGTGCCGATTGTCATTAGAATGCCCGAGGGTGGTGGCCTCAATGCCGGACCCCAACATTCCCAGTGCCTTGAGGCCTGGTTCGCCCATGTGCCGGGGTTGAAGGTCGTCATGGCAGCGAACCCTTATGATGTGAAAGGCCTGCTCAAATCGGCCATCCGTGATGATAACCCGATCATCTTTATCGAAAACAAGACTCTCCATGCCATGAAAGGTTCGATACCTGAAGAAGAATATCTGATACCTCTCGGAAAGGCCGACGTGAAACGGGAAGGCACGGATGTTACGGTGGTGTCGGCGTCCCGCCTGGTCAATGAGTCCATCAAGGCTGCGGATGCCCTGTCGAAGGAAGGAATAAGTGTAGAGGTCGTCGATTTAAGGACCATCCAACCCTGGGATCGGGAAACAGTTTTTACATCCATTGCCAAGACCCATCGACTGGTGGTAGCCCATGAAGCGGTGAAGCAGTTCGGGTTTGGCGCTGAAATTGCGGCGGCTGTAGCCGAAGAGATTCTGGACGAACTGGATGCCCCCATCATGCGTGTTGGCGCACCCTTTGTCCCGGCGTCATACAGCCTGGAAAAATATTATGTGCCCGGCGCGGAAGATGTGAAAAAGGCCGTACTGGCCACTATGGAACGGAGTTTTTAGGAAGGAGGATAAAATGAAGGCAGCAGTCTGGTATGCCAAAGAAGATATTCGATTCGAAGACTATCCTGACCCAAAGGTCGCAGCGGGCCAGGTAAAGGTCAAAATTAAACAGTGTGGTATATGCGGGTCCGATCTCCATGAATTCAGGAGCGGACCCTTTATTATTCCGGCGAAGCCCCATCCTTTGACAGGGTGCGCCGGAGGTCCGGTTATCCTTGGCCATGAATTTTCCGCCGCAGTTGTGGAAGTGGGCGAAGGGGTGAAGCGTTTCCAGGTGGGCGACCGTGTTACTGTTAATCCCCTGATATACTGCGGAAAATGCCATTATTGCCGGAAGGGCGTACATATCATGTGCACGAAGCTGGGCACGGTAGGCTTTGCCTGGGACGGCGCTTTTGCTGAATATGGCGTCTATCCGGAATACAGTCTTTACAAACTTCCAGATTCAGTGACAGACGACATGGGCGCCTTTGTGGAGCCTTTGGCTGTTGCCGTCCATGCGGTAAACCGTAGCGGTATGAAGATTGGCGATAATGTGGCTGTTGTCGGCGCCGGACCCATCGGACTATTTGTCCTGCAGGCCTGCAAGGCCGCGGGCGCCGGGCACGTCTATGTAATCGAGCCCATGAAGGCCCGCATGGAGACGGCAGCGAAAACCGGCGCCAATGCTGTATTTGATCCCACCGCAGTCGATGCGGGTAAGGAAATCGGGGCATTGACTGATAATTTACGGGCGGACATCGCCTTCGACTGTGTGGGTAATCAGTCTTCCTTCGATACGGCCGTCAAGGTGACGGGTAGAAGGGCAAGAATCTGTGTTGTCGGTCTGGCCCTCAAACCCATTTCGGTTCCCTTCATCCGGCTTTGGGGACACGAGAAGGAACTTACATTCAGTAGTGGCTACCAGGACGAATTTCCCGCCGCCATCGCCTACCTGGAAGACGGACGGGTGAAAGTGGACGCGCTCATTTCGGCCCGTATCGGTGTTGGAGATCTCGTTGAGCAAGGGATCAAGCAGTTGATTGAGCATCCGGATCAACACGTAAAAATCTTAGTTAGTCCATAAGAACAGGAGGTAGTGATGAATTTTCAATACTTTGATTTGACGGGGAAAGTAGCCATTGTCACAGGAGGCGCTACGGGGATCGGTCGCGGTCTTGCAGAAGGACTGGCTGACGCTGGTGCGACCATTGTTCTGTGTGCAAGACGAATGAACGTTCTGGAAGACGCCTGCAAGGAAATCGCCGACCGGACCGGCGTGCCTACCTATCCGCACCGTCTGGATATTACCAGCACCGAAGAGATCAACATTCTGGTTAAAGACGTGGTCGAAAAATTTGGACACATCGACATACTGATCAATAACGCCGGTGTCGGCGGCAGCGAGAAACCCATCCTGAAGATGACGGAAGAGGATTGGGACACAACCGTGGCTACGGACCTGCGGGGCATTTTCGTCCTGACCCAGGCAGTGGCCAAACAGATGGTTGCTCAAGGGAAGGGGGGCAAGGTGATCAATGTGGCCTCCATCGGCGCGGATATGATTTTTCTGAATATGTCCGCCTACTGCGCCAGCAAGGGCGGCGTCAAGCAGTTAACGAAGGTCATGGCCCTGGAGTGGGTCCGCTATAACATCCAGGTCAACGCCATTCAGCCCGGCTATTTTGAAACACCCATGAATACGAGCTTCTTTGCCACCGAAATCGGGCAGAAGGTGATCAAAAAGAATATTCCCATGAACAGGCTGGGGCAGTTGGAGGACATGAGGGGTTTGGCCGTTTATCTGGCGTCCCCGGCATCCAATTTTATGACCGGGTCGTGCATTATTATCGACGGCGGACAGGTCTGCTGGTGATCTTCCCGCAACAGCGAATGAGGAGAAAATATATGAAAGAATACAAGACAATAATTTTAGAGAAGAAAGACGGTATCGGCTGTATCACCCTGAACCGGCCCGAGGTGTTCAACGCCATCAGCCAGGAGCTGATCGATGAGCTCAGCGATGCCCTGGACGCGGTGAATAAGGATTACGAGATTCAGGTACTGATCCTTACCGGGGCGGGCAAGGGCTTTCAGGCCGGCGCCGACATCCGGGAACTGAGCATGATGACCCCCATGTCCATCCTGCGCTGGAATGAAGGGGTCCTGCGTAACCACGCGAAACTGGAAAAATTGCGCCAGCCGGTCATTGCGGCCATCAATGGTCTGGCCATGGGCGGCGGTTTGGAATTGGCCCTTTCCTGTTCGATCCGCATTGCCGTCGCCGGGGCAAAACTGGCCCTGCCGGAGGTAAAGCTGGGAATCATTCCAGGTACGGGGGGCACGCAGCGCCTGCCGCGACTGATCGGCAAGGGTAAGGCCTACGAACTCCTCCTGACGGGCGATACGATCACCACGGAAGAGGCCCTGAATATCGGTTTGGTAAACAAGGTGGTTCCGAAGGGGGAAGCTCTGACAGCATCGGAGGAAATGGCCCGTAAAATCATGGCCAATGCCCCCATTGCCGTGGAGATGTGCAAGGACGCCGTGGAAATCGGGATGGACCTTCCTCTGGAGCAGGCCATTCAATACTCCCAGAAGAATTGCATCACCTGTTTCAGCACGGAAGACATGAAGGAGGGAACCGGGGCGTTCCTGGAGAAAAGAAAACCAAACTTCAAAGGAAAATAAGCAGATAGGGAGTATTGCGATGCCATTAGATATAGTCATGCCGAAGCTCGGTTTAACCATGACCGAAGGCTTAATTGTGGAATGGAAGAAAAGTGAAGGCGAGGAAGTCAAAAAGGGCGATGTCCTTTTCGTGTTGGAAACTGAAAAGGTGACCTATGATGTAGAGGCGCCGGAGGACGGAACATTGGCTAAAATTCTCGTTCAGGCGCAGGAGACGGTTCCCGTCGGGGCAGTCGTAGCGTTTATCCTGAAGCCGGGCGAAGATGCGGCTTCGCTGACGATTATGGCATCACCGGCTAAGCCTGTTGCCGAGGTCCCTGCAGGTGTCGCCGGACCGGCGGCGACCGGAGAAACACATCCGGCGGCTGGAGATCGTGTAAAGGCAACGCCCCTGGCGAAGAAAATGGCGAAGGCCATGGGGCTGGATCTGGTCGGGATGACAGGATCAGGCCCCGCCGGGCGCGTTACCAGCGAAGACGTAGCAAGGGCGCAGAAAGGGGCTGCTGAAAAAGCGGCTGCGACCCCCTCGGCCCCTGGTGCCGACGCCCCGGCAGGCCAAAGTGTGAATACACCGGAGGCGGAAGGACATGTTGTGCCATTTACCGGCATGCGCCGGACCATAGCCAAAAAGATGCTGGCCAGCAAAGTGGAGGCGGCCCAGGCCTACATGGGCAATACGATCGACGCAACGCGGATCCAGGAGCTGAGAAAAGTCCTTATGCCCCATATCGAAAAGAAACAGGGCCTCCGGATCACCATTACGGACATCATGATGAAGATCACCGGCGCCGCCTTGCGTGAGCATCCGGTTATTAACACCCGCTGGACGGACAAGGGGGTGCTTTTCCTGCCCGATGTCCACATGGGGATGGCCATGGCCCTGGATGAAGGGCTTATCGTTCCGGTGATCCGGGACATCAATAAGAAGAGTTACGGCCAGATTGCTGCGGACCGGGTCCAACTGATTCAAAAGGGCAAGGAAAACAAATTCCTCCCCGATGATATCAAAAACGGGACCTTCACCCTCTCGGCCATGGGCATGTTCGGTTTGGAGACATTTCCCGCCATTATCAACCAGCCGGAAAATGCGATCCTGGCCGTGGGGGCCATTATCGACAAGCCTGTCGTCGTGGCCGGTGAGATCGTTGTCCGGCCGATGATGACGATTAACCTGACCTACGATCACCGGGCGATCGACGGAGCGGAAGCGGGAAAATTCATGCGGACCCTGAAGGAGATGCTCGTAGAGCCGCTGTTTGCCCTATGAAGATAGAAAATAGTTATAACGGTTTGTTCCGGGGCGATCTAAGCTGAGTGAACCCTCAATCATATTCGGCTTGGCCCCAAAGAAGGGGAAAAAGGAGTTAATATTATGTCATTGAGTAAAGTTAAGATCACCATTATCGGCGGCGGTGTCGGCGGTTATCCAGCTGCCATCCGGGCGGCCCGCATGGGGGCGGAGGTAACCATCATTGAGAATGACGCCCTGGGCGGGACCTGCCTGAATTGGGGATGCATCCCGACCAAGGCCCTCCTCCAGGCCGCCGGCGTCGCGGCGACGATCAGGGACGCGGAGGTATTCGGTATCCGCAGCAAAGGTTATGAAATAGATTTCAGTGCCGTCATGAAACGGAAGAACGCCGTGGTATCACAGTTATGCGGCGGCGTGAAGAGCCTGCTCATGGCCAAGAAGGTGAAAATAATCAAGGGAACGGCGGCATTCGTTGGTGCGAAAACCGTGCAGATAGAGGAAACGGGAGAGAAGATAGTTGCCGATAAGATCCTGATCGCGTCAGGATCGAAATCGGGGAAAATCCCCATCGCCGGCATCGATGGACAGGACGTCATGGACAGCAATCAGGTCCTGACGATGACCTCCCTGCCTAAGAGCGTCGTCGTTATCGGCGGCGGCGTCATCGGGGTGGAGTTTGCCCAGTTCCTCAAGGGCATGGGTACAGATGTTACCATCCTGGAACTGATGCCGAACCTCATCCCCGGTCTGGACAGGGAGATTGCCGTCGCGCTGGAAAAGATCATCGCGGCCTCGGGGGTCAAGGTAATCACGAACGCCATGGTGAAAGGGATCAGCAGTGAAAATGGTTCGACCAAGGTTGGTTACGCGATTGGCGATCAGGTTTCGGAGTGTGTTGCCGAAAAGGTCATCCTGGCGGTGGGAAGA
>DMAT01000192.1 GCA_003451635.1 Syntrophus sp. (in: bacteria)
CCCGCCACATGGGAAACGGCGTAACCAAGGAGATGAACATCGCCGCCGCCTTTACCGACGGCGACTCCGATTACCTCATGGTGGGGCGCAACGGCGTCTTCTACGACCGCCAGGGCCTGGACTGGGATGCCACCATCACCAGGGTCATCGAACACCCCATAAGCATCCGTCAGGCATTCTGGAGTCCCTACAAACGGATCGCCAAGACGATCAACGAACAGATAGAGAAGATGGCGGCCTCCCGGGATAAAGCCGGCGCCGAAAAAGCGTCGGCAGGCATCGCCGGCGGGGCACAGAAGATCGAAGTGGGAATATCGACGCCCCCTGCCAAACCTCCCTTCGACGTTGCCAAGTTCGCCGGTATCTTCGCCGCCATCGGCCTCGCCGTCGGCGCCATCGGCACCGCCCTCGCGGCGGTAATCACCGGGTTTATGCAATTAGTCTGGTGGAAAATGCCCCTGGCCATTGCCGGCGTCACAATGCTTATCTCCGGACCTTCCATGATCATCGCATGGCTGAAGCTCAGGCAGCGGACCCTTGGTCCCATCCTCGACGCCAACGGCTGGGCGGTTAATGCGCGCGCCAGAATAAACATACCCTTCGGGCGCTCTTTGACAAAAGTCGCTTCTTTGCCCCCGGGAGCCGAGCGTTCTCTCGAAGACCCGTTCGCCGACAAAAAGTGCAAATGGCCAAAAATCCTCGTAGTGGTCGTTATTCTTTCCCTGCTGTTTTACTTTCTCAATGGAAAAGCCCTCGTCCTGAAATTGCTGACCGGTATTTTCGGGCTTTAAGTCGTGGGTACTGGATATGGTGAAAGTAGTTCAATCCTGGGATGACGGTCTTGTATCGGATATCCGGTTAATAGAGATATTCCGCCGCCATCATGCCAAAGCCGCCTTTTGTCTGAATCCGGGGCTTCATCACGACGCCAGGTCATTTGGGTGGAGACATGAAGGCAGTGAAGTCTGGCGCTTAGGCATCCACGAGATCTCTCATGTCTATAAAGGTTTCGATATTTGCAGCCATTCCATGACTCATCCCTGTTTAACCGATATTCCGTATGACCAGCTCCTGTGGGAAATAAAAGCAAGCAAGCAGATCCTGGAAGATATTTTTCATAAACCGGTCCTTGGATTCAGCTACCCTTTCAACACCTGCAACGAGTCAGTAAAAAACATGCTCCGCGCATCAGGTTATAAATGGGCGAGAGGGAATCAGCATCCTGAAGAAGCCTTTCCCCCTGCTGACCCTTTTGAGATTCACCCAAGCTGTCATTTTCTGGATCATGATTTCTGGAACAAGTATGATCGGCTAAAACCCATGGATAGTGTTTTTTTCTTCTGGGGCCACAGTTATGAGCTTATCAGTGAGGGCATGTGGCATGACATCGAAGAGAAGATAAGAGGGATTTCCCTGGATCCCGACGCCGAATGGTTTTCCCTGGATGAGCTGTTTATGTGAATGATACGAATATCCTGACGCACAGGAGAATTGCCTGTCAATGCCTATGCGTTCTAATCTTTTGTGTAAAGTACAGCGCGACGACGGTAAGGCAGGCGCCGATGATAAAGGGCAGCCGCCAGTTTATCAACCATAAGGTGCCCCCGATAAGCGGAATTACTACTGCGGAAATGTGGTTGATCGTGAAGCCGACGGCGGTGCTCTGTGATAAATCTCCGGGGTCGGCCGTTTTCTGAAGATAGGTATTTAGCCCGATAGAAAAGTTGAAGAAGATACTGTCAAGAACATACAGGATGATTGCCACCCAGACGTTTTCGATAAATGCGTAGCCCAGAAACAGAACAAAAAGGCTGGCACTTTCGAGCGAAAGGACCACACGCTCGCCATATACGTTGATTGCCTTTGAAATGTATCTGTTGGTCAGAAACGTAAGGGCATAATTCAGGACATAAATACCGGCGATCGTACCAACGCCCAGTTTATATTTTTCGACCAGCAGAAAGACGGCAAACACAATGAAAATCTGCCTGCGGGCTCCGCTCAGAAAGTTTAACGTATAGTAAAGCCAATACTTTCGGCGCAGGACGAGCTTATTCTGATGGTGGAGTCTTTGGTCATTAACCGGATTTTTCGTAAGCATATAGATGCCCGTGAAGGAAACAAAGACGCCCAGCAGCAGAAAGTTGATGCGATAGGGAAAAACGAAAGAAAGGGCCCAGATAATGGTTCCCACGGCAATATTTGCCAGCGCCCCGTATCCCCGTAAACGGGCAAATATAATTGGCGCGTCGTTCTTGTCGAAATACTGAACTGTAAGCGATTTGTTGGTGGTTTCAAAATAGTGAAAACCAATCGACATGATAACCGTTGTCATCAGTAAGCCCGGGAAGGTTGTAAAAAAACCGGTTGCCCCAATCCCGATCCCAAGGAGGACAACAGACCATGCCGACAAGCGATGTTCCTTCATGATCAACAATACGTACATGACCATAAAGGTAAGGAAGCCCGGAATTTCGCGCACCGCTTGTGCCACACCGATCTGAAAGCCGTTCACCCCGACGACTTCTTTGGCGAAATTCGTAAATAAGGCCATCCATCCCTGTAATCCGGCACTTGCACATATCACCAGCACCATCAGATATGCGTACATCGGATTGTTTTTAAATGGTTCCGTCCGCTTTCCGTTCAAGAGAATCTCCAAATCATAATCTCTACCATTGCCGTTCCAGTGATCCTACATCCTTTCGAAGAACGCCAGCCGCAGGACACGCCCTTCCTTCACGTCAGCGGCATAACTGCCATAGATCAAAACCTCACCGGCCGCCGTATTGACTGTTCGCAACGGACTGCCGAATTTTGAAATAAAATCCGCCCGCAGCAGCGGCGTCCTCAATGGCTTTTCCACGACGATCAGCTCGTCTCTGATCAGATAAGCCGTCCATTCCGGATGGCTGTAGATGGAAACCGTACCGACGCTTGAGGGGAAGACTTTCGGTTGCGTCGCCCGCAGTTCTTCCCGCGTCCCGCTATTCAGCGGGCCGGGGCGGACTGCCGGTCGGTCCGGCATGACTCTGGACGCTGCCGAATAAGAAACGTCCCCTCTCATACGCAATGCACTTTTGGCGCTGGTCATCAGGGGGGCATCGCCCCCCTTCTCGACAAAACGGCGCAGATCGGCTTCCCCTTCTTTTCGCAAGCCCATCTCCAGTTCCATTGAACCAAGATTGTAAAGAACCCCATGATATTCGGGATATTGACTGGCAAGTGACTTGAGCAGGGCAAGGGCTTCCGATTTCAGGGCCGGGCGATCTTCTTCGGCGCCGGCCAGATAAAGGGCCAAGGCCCGGTTGTTCATCCCTTCGGGAGAGCCGGCCGGCTTTTTCAGCTTCTCTCTCGCAATCTGGACGGCCTCCTTGGCGACAATTCCCGCCTTGCTATATTCACGGTTAACGATCAGCGCCGAAGACAGGTTGATCCGGGCCGGAATATAAAGGGGGTCTTTCTCCACCGCCATGTTCAACAAGGTAACGGCCCGCGCCATATGTCTCTTAAATGCCGCCTTTTCATAGCAATTCTGAACGCCGATGGACAGGCTTCTTTCCATCATCACAGGGGCGGTAATGGCGGCAACCAGCGCGGCTCTGGTCTCCGTATCCACCTGGACGGGAATGCTGAAACGATTCGCGAGAGAAGCATCGCAGTTTCCCAGCACCCCTTGGGCCAGTTGAAAATGGCACAGGCCGATATTGTTCTGGACCTCCCGGCCGGGGTATCGCTCGTTGAACATGCCGAACAGGATCAGGGCGTCTTCATAGCGGGCGAGTTCATAAAGACGGACCCCGAAGGTGAAAAGCTCCAGGGCCTCCACAATTGGTGTAAGGCTTGTTCTCAGAAAATCGGCTCGCTGCCGGGGCGTGGGATGGGTCTTGTCATCGAGAGCGGCTTTTTCGGTGATCTGGTCCACATACGTATCGAAGAAGGTTGCGCCTCCCCGGGATAGGACCACCTTGGGATCATATCCGGCCATGGAGCAGGCAATCAAGCCTTCCTGATCGGCCTGTAACTCCTTTACCTGGGCAGCCTGCTGCGCTTCCGGCGTCGTCCGGGCGCCGTCGGTGACCTGGGCGAACATGAGGCGCACCGCCTCGCTGCCACCCTGACCTGCCGAGCCGCCGTAAGCCTTCAGGGCATCGAATGTCTCGGCGTGCCAGAAGTGCCCGTTGGCCAGATGGGACAGCTCATGACCGGCCAGAAATGCCAGCCTGGCGTCGCCCACCTCCTGCGACACATCCAGGTAGCAGAGATGAACAGCTCCCCGCGTCATCATGACCGCCCCGTCCGTCCGGAGGACGAAGGTCCAGGGATCGCCCTGGGCCTTGATCACCACCAGTTCGGAGACCACATCGGCAGGTTTACGGGAGGCTGCCCAGATCTTCGGAAAAATGATGTTGCGGGCCCGATCCACAACAGGGTCCGCCCCCTCAATGACTTCGCCATAGAGCCTGATCCATGCTTCCTTGGTCCGCAGCCGGGCTTCTCCGGCCAGGAAGACAATCGTCTCCAAAGCCTGCAAAGCCGTCTGCAGATTTTCAGACGACAGAGGCGCTTGCTTCACCTTCAGGTCTTTAAGATCCTCCAGAGACCGAAAGATCCCCTCGGGAAGCTTATCCCGCTTCAGGACCGCCAGAAAATCCTCCGCCCGGTTCTCCGGACCTTTAAGAAGATCTCCGCCATTGATAAGATAGGAAGGCTGGTTATCATCTTTAGCGGCCGCGCTATGGCTTCGGTTTCCGCTCCGGTCGGCTTCCACAACAGCCAGGACGGCAAAGCGCATCGCCTCGGACCACCGGCCGAGATCATAATAGATTTTCAGATTGTTTTTATGCAGATATTCGTCAATGGCAGGTAGAAACGGGGTAAGAGCACCCGCCGAATCCTGTGTTGTGGCAAGTTGCGGCGGGGTCTTAAGTTTCAGGCCCTCAATAAGAACCAGCAGCGCTTCCCGGACGTCCTTTTTCATCACCTCGTCGCCGGCTATCTCGGCATATTGCCCTTCCGCAGCCAGCACTCCGAAACAGAAGGCAGCCTTCTCCGGCGGCACAGCACCGGTAAAACCCCTGATCCCTACGGCTACGGTAACTGTTTTTTCAAATTTGGGGCTGACACGCACCACCTTCACCATGAGCGACCTAACCATGGTTTCAAAAGACGGCGGACCTTCCTGAATTCTGATGTTACCGGCATTATCCGCGCCAACGAGCTCGCCCGCAGAAACTAAAATAATACCCAGCAACAAAACCGCAAACCATTGACGCATGATAACCCCTCCTTACATGGAAGACATACAATTACAAACCCGAGTCTTCAATTATCGTCTCACCATGCTTTTTCGAATATCCTGTACATTATCTGCTTCTCATTCTCCATACATGACGAAAGCGGACCAGTAGTAAGGGTGGCGGTAATCTTCCGAGGCGCGCATGGAGCGTTTGGCCTCCCGGAGGGCTTCGTCTTTGGTCATCTTCTTTTTCAGGATGTTTTCGTAGAAGCGAACCATAAGTTCCTTCGTCCCCTCGTCGCTCACACTCCAGAGGCTCACCACCGTGGCCGGCGTCCCCGCATACATGACCGCGCGGGTAAGACCCACGACCCCTTCCCCCCGTTCCATCTTTCCCAGGCCCGTCTGACATGCGGAGAGGACTACGAGACGGGCATGGTAGCGGCTGTTCATGATTTCCCCCAGGGTCAGGAAGCCGTCTTCCGCGTCCCCGGGGATCTGACTTAGGGCGATAGCCTGGAACTTGTCGTCCAGAATGCCGTGGGTGGAGAAGTGGATATAGCCGTAATCCTCCATACCCTTGTCCTTGGCATAGGTCTCCGTAGCCTCGATGCGCAGGAGGGGCTTGCCGATCTGCCCCTTGTCGCCAAAGAGTTTCACGATCTCCTGTACCTCTTTGCCGCTCCCCATGAGGCGGTCCAGCTTACCCCCGGAGCGGAGATAGCCGCTCCGGGAAAGTTGCGCCAGCTTCGTACCCCCTTCCACATCGCTTCCCTTTTCGGGACTACCTGCCTTGAAGCTCTCATAGTCATAAACGGGATCTCCGAAACCGATGAACCTGTCACTCAGGCCCTCCCGATCGTATTTCGTCCGGATCAGGGCCAGAATCGAAGCGGATTGAACGTATTTTAGCCGGTGCTTCTCCACGAGAAAGGTCATACCCTCCTCCGCTGGGACAAGTAAACTCTCGAAGGGCAGGCGGGCCAGGACGCCATCGGGAACGATGACAACGGTCTTGCCTTGCAGGTAACCCTCCACGGGTTTGATGAGGATGGCATAGAGGCGCTCCGCAAGGGTGCGCTTGACCGCGCTCAGGGGCTGGTGCGTTTTGAGAAATTCCACCCACTCGTTCACATCGGCTTCTACTTGGTCGGTCAGGCGGATAATCTCAGATTTATCAGGCGTTACGACAAAACAGTACACCCCTGTCTCGGCAATGAAATACTCCAGGATCACCTCATCTTGATTCAGAATCCGCCGCTGCAGCTCTTCGATTGTCACCGGTTCGGGATACTTGACGGAGGCGTAGCGGGGGTTTTCGTAACGGATATTGCGCTTGACAGCCTCCAGCTCCGCTTCCGCCCCGGATCGCTCTTCCTTCAAGGAGGCTATCCGTTCTTTATCCGGTTTCGATTTAGCTGCTTCCTCCTGGATCTTTTTTTGAAGACGAGCCAGATGATTCTCGATACCATCCCGCTTCGTCTTCAGCTCCGGCTTAATGCCCTCTTCCAGATTCACCAACCCCTCGGCCAACTGATCCAGAAAGACACGGGCTTTCATAGACTCGGCATAACGGAAGGCCTTGTCGGGAAATTTATTTTC
>DMAT01000384.1 GCA_003451635.1 Syntrophus sp. (in: bacteria)
TTCCCGCATTTTGCATCGTGGCTCCTTTTATCTGGGAGTCATGTTTCGTTTCGGGGAAAAATTTAAGGTCAAAGAAGAATTGTCGAGCAGCCGGATGGGTATCACGTATGTCAGCAAAAAAGGTGAAGGAATACAACCTTTTCCTGTAGCCGACAGCGTGGTGGCCGCCATTCCTCAACTTGCGATATCAGCTGATGGATTGGGATTCGTTAATGCGGTTCCAGATCCAGACGGGGTTATCCGTCGTGTTCCTTTGTTTATCCGGTATGGTGGCACTCTGTATCCATCTCTCGCCCTGACAACCTACATGCGATCCAGCCAGAACGAGGCTGTGATTATTAAATCTGATTCCCAAGGTCTGGTTTCCATCAAAGCGGGCGAGGCTTTCATCCCCGTCGACAAACAGGGGTTCGCTTCCCTACGGTTTCGTGGCCCATCAAGAACCTACCCATACTTTTCTGCCGCGGATGTGCTGGATGGCAGGATCTCACAAGATATTTTTAACAGAAAAATTGTCTTTGTAGGATCTTCCGCCGAGGGGCTCAGAGACATCCACACAACTCCTTTTGATCGCCGCTTCTCAGGTGTAGACGTTCATGCGACGATGGCAGGTGCCCTTTTGGACCACGATTTCATTTCTGTACCGACCTGGAACACCGGCGTGCAAGGCGTTGGAGCGCTTGTTGCTGCATTGCTCGCTTTAACTGTTGTATTACGGTTTTCGACCTGGGCGACAGGGCTGACCTTTTTTTGTTTTCTTCTTATTATTCCCGCAAGTTCCACGATTTTTCTCGAAAGGTACCAGGTGTTTATTTCGCCGGTTCCGACCATGGTAGTTTTTTTTATATCCTTCACTCTCCTTGCTTTAGTGCGTTTTCGTAGCGAGGAGCTTCTTGTTTTAAATCGCGAGCGTCAACTTGCCGCGGCCAGAGATTGCGCAATAGTAGGATGGGCGTCTTTGGCAGAAACTCGGGATACAGAAACCGGTAACCACATATTTCGTACACAGAAATATATTCAAGCTATGGCTCAACATCTTGTGCATCACAAGGCTCTTGAATATCGAATCCAACCTAAGGAAGTCGACCTGCTGTTCAAGTCTTCTCCGCTTCATGATGTGGGAAAAATAGGCGTGCCCGATTCCATCCTGCTTAAACCTGGCCCCCTTACCCCTGTAGAATTCGAGGAAATGAAAAAGCATACGCTTTACGGGGCCGAAGCCCTGGCCAAAGCCGAATCTGCATCCGGCATCACCGATGATACGTCCTTTCTTAAAACAGCTCGAGAAATTGCCCTGACTCATCATGAAAAATGGGACGGCACAGGCTATCCCAACGGGCTTGAAGGAAAAAATATTCCTTTGAGTGGCAGGCTCATGGCTTTAGCCGATGTGTACGATGCACTCATTTCTGATCGAGTTTATAAAAAAGCTATGACCCATGAAGCAGCTGCCGAAATCATTCGCAATGGTCGCGGCACTCATTTCGACCCTGAAATTGTTGCTGTTTTCGAGACATTGGAAGATGAATTTTTGGCCATCAACCTGGAACATGCCGATCACAAGTCGTAAGAAAACGAGAGGCGGAACTTTTTAGTTTATTCTCAAATCGTGGTTCTTTCTGCTTCGCATTGCAAACAGCAAATCTGCCGAACTCTATCACCTTGGTTTTAGTCGGCTCCACTTCGAGGCTGAATTTCCCCAGCCGCTCCACCTTCAGAAGTGGCGATATCACCCCTCCTTGTGGAGTGCTGGCGTCACTGACCGTGTCACTTCGGCTAACTGCCGTTTTTAGGTTCAAAGGTACGGAAGAAAAACAGGCAAGGATCGTCTTTACTGCACAAGCAACCCGAGGCGGGCAAGACTGCGCAGGAGGGTCTTCACCTCCCGCTCCCCATCCTGCCCTGCCGATATCGTTCTTCCCTGTCCTGTTCCATCACCTGGCGATTCCGCGTCTCGTGCCCTCTGGCGGAGTTGTGTCGTCAGAGAGGCTACGGTGCGGGTGCCATCCAGCATCTGCACCAGCTGGCAGGCGAGAGTGTCGTCAAGGCGGACTGTCCGATGCCGCAAGGTAGTGAAGAGATCGCCCATGGCTGCCTGCATTCTCGCCACCGGGCTGACCATGGGGTATTCTCCCGGCTCGAGTACCAGGCGGGGAGGGGAGAGATGGACATCCACCAAGCCCGTCCCAAAACCGCTTTGCAAAATAGCACCCAGCTCTATCTCATCTTCGTTCTCTCTTGCTCTCCCTAATGAATTGAGTGCTTCTGTCAAAATTTCTTTAAAATGGACGGATTGAGGCCACATTGATCCCAGATACTGCAGTGCCGCCTTGGCCAGGGGGTTTGTTGTCTTGAGACGGGATCCCTGGTCGCCATGGAATTCCATTTCCTCAGGAGAGGAGATGTCCGATGCCTCAGAAACAGCCGTGGTGGGCGCGGAAAAATAAAAGTCCGCCATCTGTTCCGGCCGCACTTGAAAATGAATGGCAAGATCCGCGTGGCAGAGAAGAGTCTGGCGGAATCGGCGACAACGCAGGAAATCAAGATACTGCTGTTGCCCGAGAATATTGCCTTCCAACCCATTGAGAACTTTCACCGTATGTTCAGGGAACTGATCGGTTTGGACCATGAAATATTCGGCTTCAGACAGAAACTGCAAGCCATGCGAGCTGGCATGCTCCATGAACTGGTGGAAATAGAGCGGCTGGTTGATCTCGGCCAGATCGTCATGGAAAAGGTGCGCCGCCGAATAGTGCATCACCCGCTCCAATTCTTTGTGGAGCAAACGGCCGTATTCGTCCGGTTCCGTCTGGGAATCGGCGAGAAATTTAAGCAGGGCCTGGGCCTGATGAATTTTGGTGATGGAATCGGGCGCATTATGGACATGATACAGCATCATCTCCCGGAGCATGTCACGAATATGACAGCCCGGATAGGTGTTGTAGCTGATAAAGGCCACCCCATGGGCGGCCAAATGTTTCTGACAGACGGCCATCAGTTTGTTCCGCACGGCCGGCGGCACCCAGGAATAGAGGCCATGGGCAATGATATAATCAAAGGTGCCCATGGTGTCAGGAAAATCAAGCAGATCGAGCTGATGCAGCTGGATGTTACCAAGCCCTAATTCCTGTATGGTCGTCTGGCCTTCGGCAACAGGCCGGGCGGCGAGATCGATGCCTACACATTCAGTCCCCGGCAGCCCCCAGGCCATGGGGATAAGATTGGCCCCGCTGCCGCAGCCTAGCTCCAGGACCCGGCAGCGGTCAACCGGGGCGGGTTGCATCCCCAACAGTGTGGCCAGGGTGGCCAAACGATCGGGATGGGTTTGGCGGTAGGAGTGGCCTGGGTAGAGGATATGATCGTAGGGGGTGGGATTGGCTCGATTCATGTGAGGGTGGAATCAATGGTGAACGTTGAGAGATGAAAAAAGAAAGCTCCTTGTTTCCAGGCAAGGAACACTTTGTTCTTCCAGAGTTTTTACTGAACCTTGCATAAATAAAATCCGGACATGAAAAAGGCGGTTATCAACCCTGGTAACCGCCTTTTTTGTATCAAATTCTGCGGGCGAGTCTTGGCCTACCGAGTCACCGCTTCAAGCCATTTGAAGAAATCAGGTGCCACGGCATGGTAATAGGGCAATAACGGCGCAGCCACGATCTTTTTGAAAAGCGTGTAGTATTCTTGAATGAGCGTTGTGGTCGGGACATTGAATTTCGTGCCACCAGAGTCAAAGGCCTCCCAGATGAGGGGAGACAGTTCCTTGAAACGAGCCAGGTCATCCCATGTCATTGAAACATGACTTTCTTCCCATACATCTGCCGGTTTGTTGACCCCTAAACTCTTGGGCGTACACGGCAGGTCCCGGAGTACAGCACCGTTGGTCGGATCAAGAACGATAAGACGGTAAGGAGGAGAGACCTGTTCCGGTTCGCCGGGAAGCGAGAGAAAATATACGAATGTAATGTATTGCAATTTCGAATCTTTCCTCGTCACAACGGGCAAAGTCAGCCACCCCCCTCCATCACCCAAATCTTTACCAGCTATCGACTCCAGCTCTTCTACCGAGAGATATGTATTCATTGCCATTGACACCTTGAGTGTGACCGGAAAAACCGCTGATATGATGCAAGAGAAAATGCAAAGTATGTATAAATTCAGGCGGTGCTTGCGTTCCATATTGTTGTTCTATCTTTGTATCAAAGGGGTTTTGATGTGACATTTACCCCCATGCCGGGCCTCAGTGAATTGCTGAATTGATCCGCTTTAACCGGGTTCATGCATTTTCCGTTTCCAGTATCATTGATAAAGACGGTTTTTGGCTTTCCGTCGGCATCATATTCCACACCTGTCACCTGGACTGCGTGCCCTCCGCCGTTATAACGGGGATCATTCCATAATTTGCCGGCATCATGGGATGTTATAACCCCTTTTCCTTCCGCCACGGCCTGCTGTATGGTTTGCATCCCCTGCGGCCCTAAGGTGGAGTCAACACCTTGGCTTTTCAGAATTGCTTGTCTATCAGCTGGAGAAGTCCCTCCACGTTGTGTCGCCTTTGCCGAATCCTGAGCCCACCCCTTTTTTATGGCGGTATTTAACAACGTATCTTCATCTATGTTTTT
>DMAT01000178.1 GCA_003451635.1 Syntrophus sp. (in: bacteria)
CCGATCTCTTTCCCTCCCCACTCCTTACCTTGGAAAACGCCCTTCTCTCATTTGACATTCAGCATTCCCCTGATTGTTAAAAAACGTCCTTTTGATTATCTTAGGGCCGAAAGAAACAAAGAGAGGAGGCAAAAGCCATGAGAAAAACAGGAGCCAAAGACAGAGACAGAGAGCAATTTGCCAAGAAGACCGGCAAGACCTGGATTGATCCCATGTGTACACCCGTCGGGACCAGGTAGACACGATGTGAGGAGAGAGGCGTAATAACGAACGCTCTGTGAAAAACCTGCCTCTCTCAGAGTTCAAGGGGCGGGATATGTTGATCCCGCCCCTTGTTTTTTATAATCGGTCCAACAGCCTGCCTCATGCAGAAAGATCGTCGCCGCCCATTGAATTGACAAGTCTTGCGGGATTGCCCCTAATAGCCGAGGGCCGCTCCTTCCCGCCCTGCGACAACCATCCCGTTTTTCTTTTAAATGTCCACCTCAAACGTGCAGGATCAAGTGCATGGTTTTGAATATCAACTTGACGCTGGCCGCCGAACCTTTGGCCCTTTCCATCTTGACACACAGAGCCTCTGCCCTTATAGTCAGACCGCAGACCGCCATGGAAGAAATATTCTGCCGGCATGGTGATAAAAATAATTTCCGACGGAATTAAGAATATTTGTGACGGAAGAGAAGGGAGATTGAAATGTTTGATTATTTGCTCACAAAGGAACAATTGGCCATCCGGGATGAGGCCCGGGACCTGGTAAAGTGGGTTCCCCGCCAGATGATCCTTGATATGGATCAGGACAAGATCCGCTTTCCCAAGGAATTTCTCTCCGAGGCGGGGCGCCGGAACCTCCTCGGCTGCCGCTATCCCAGGGAGTGGGGGGGCCGGGGAATGGACTGGGTTACCACCGCAGCCATCCTGGAGGAGATTGGCACCCTGGGCTACGAGTTTGCCTGTGTCTTCGGCGTCGGCGCGGAACTCGTCTGCGATGCCATCATCCTGCACGGGACCGACGCCCTGAAGGAAAAGTATGTCAGACCACTTCTGCGGGGGGACATCTTTGCCGCCGAGTGCCTGACGGAGCCCCGGGGAGGGTCTGATTTCTTCGGAGCAACGACGAAGGCGGAGGACCGGGGTGATCACTTTGTCCTTAACGGCCAGAAGCGTTTCATCGTAGGAGGCGAGGGGGCGGACTATTTTCTGGTCTATGCCCGGACCAATTTCGATCCCGCCGCCAAGCCCCAGGATTCGCTCACGGCTTTCATCGTTGACCGGGTGCCCGGAGTGGAGACAAAATACCTCTATGGCCTCCTCGGTTGCCGGGGCGGCGGTACCGCCCGCATCGTCTTCAAGGACGCCGTTGTTCCCAAGGAGAACGTCGTGGGGAAGGTCAATGGCGCCTACGCCGTCTTCAACACCATGATGATCCCCGAGCGCCTCGGGACGGCCATGATGACCATCGGCGCCGCCCGGCCCGCCATCGAGATCGCCACTAAATACACCGCCCGGCGCAAGGCCTTCGGCCAGATCATCGCCACCTTCGAGGGGGTGAGCTTCCAGATCGCCGAGGCGGTCATGCTCCTTGATGCGGCCCGGTCCATGGCTTATACTACGGCCCGGGCGGTGGAAACGGGGCAAGATATGAACCGGATCCGCCGTGCCGTATCCGAAGCTAAGAAGTTCATTACCGAATCCTGCCAGAAGGTAGTCCACAACTCCATGCAGGTCGTAGGAGGCATCGGTTACACTAACGTCTTTCCCCTGGAACGGATCTACCGGGACATCCGCCTGGCCAGCATCTGGACGGGAACGAGTGAGGTCATGTCCATGATTACGGCCCACGAATGGTACCGGGAGTACCTGGGCAAGGAGATCCACACCCGGCCCCGGGATCACGAGGCGGACGCCGAGGAGGCCTTCGCAGAGGAAGAGAAGATTTACGAGTGATAATTACCTGAGTTTTTTCGATAGCTTGTCACTTAGAATCAAGGTGTTGAATGTTTAAAAGAAAGACCCTTAACCCCGCCGGATCATGTGGACGGCAGTGGCCTTGAAGGATGCGGTAACTGTTGCCCCTGTTCGCAGGTCCAGATCTTCTATCGATTGGACGGTCACATAGGCCACGAGGGGAAAGCCGCCGTTCATGTGGACTTTATAGAAGGCGCCGGCGGGACTGATCCGGATTATGACGGACGGGAAGGCGTTTCTGGCGCTGCTCCGGTCTGGGCGCACGCCTGGGGAGAGAGTTACGTGTTCCGGGCGGATGCAGCAGAGAATCTGCTCCCCCGCCTCGGCCTGACCGGCGGCCTCCAGGAGAGAGACTTCCCCCAATGTTCCCAGAGGGGTGGATGGGGTGGCATTGATGGGGTCAACACCGCTGAAATCTTTCATCGCATCCACCGTTTTCTTCAGGAAAGCATGGTCGGAACCATTGACGCCGGCACCGCCGCCGGTAAAAGCGTGCGCCGCCGCCGAGTTACCGCCTTTGTTTACGGCGATCGTCGCCATGCCCCGCTCGCATTTTATGACCCGGCCCTCGATAATCGTCTCAACGCCAACGAAAGAGGCTATGAATTCATCGATGGGATGATTCATAACTTCTACCGGCGGGCCGATCTGGACGATCCGGCCATCGTTCATCACGGCGATCCGGTCGGACAGTCTCAGCGCTTCTCCTTGGTCATGGGTGGCCATAATGGCCGTCGTTCCCGATGCCCGGAGGACGCGGTTGAGATCTTCGAGGAGTGCTTCCCGGGTCGGGGGATCGAGGGCGGCAAAGGGTTCGTCAAGAAAAAGGAGCTGCGGTTCTATGGCAAAGGCCCGGGCGAGGCTTGTCCGCTGGGCCTCGCCGCCGGAAAGGGTTTTGGCGGAACGGTCCCGGAGGTGTGCGATTCCGAATTGCTCCAAACGGGTATTTACGATGGAAACTATTTCTGACGACTTTGCTCCCCGGATCTTCAACCCCGAGGCCACATTGGCGTAAACCGTCGTATCGAAGAGCAGGGCCTCCTGAAAGACCATCGCCAGGCAGCGTCGGTAGTCAAGGGGAGCCATATCGACGCCGACCTTCTTACCCTGGAAATAAATATCCCCTTTGCCGAGGCGAATGAGCTGGGAGAGGGCCTGAAGGAGGGTTGTTTTCCCCGCCCCGTTGGGTCCGATGAGGGAGAGAATTTCCCCAGGGACGATATTCAGGGAGGAGACATCCAGTATCCGCTTCCCTCCCCGCTGCACCTGGATGTTTTCTCCGCTCAGGATCGGTGAACTTGGCGTGTTCGGGGTCATCGCGGCCGCTCCCGCTGCTGTACCCTGGTCAGGACCAGGTTGATGGCAAAGGCGAAAATGAGGAGAATCACGCCGAGAGCAATAGCCACGTCGAAATTGCCCTTGCTGGTTTCCATGACCGTGGCCGTTGTCAGGACGCGGGTATAACCCTTGATGTTGCCGCCGACCATGATGGAGGCCCCGACCTCGGAGATGACCCCTCCGAAACCGGCCATGACTGCGGCCATGAGGGACAGTTTTGCCTCCTTGATCAGGAGCCAGACCATTTGAAAACGGGTTGCCCCCAGGGCCAGAATCTGGAGTCGTAGTTTCCGCGGTAACTGCTGCATGGCGGCCAGGGTGATGCCCATGACAATGGGGGTGGCGATGATGGCCTGGGCGATGATTATGGCCAGGGGGGTGTAGAGGATCTCCAGGGCGCCAAAGGGGCCGTTCCGCCAGAGAAAAATCGTGACGAAGAGCCCGACGACTACCGGCGGCAGGGCCATCCCCGTATTGATGAGGCTGACGACGATCTGCCGCCCGGGAAACGATGTCAGGGCCACGGCAGTCCCGATGCCGATGCCGATGAAAAGGCTGATCAGGGTAGCCGTCCCCGAGACCTTGAGAGACAGCCACGTGATGCCCATAACCTCGGGATCAAGGCTGATAAGCAGGGAAAGGGCCTGTTTGATCCCCTCAAAAATGATATCCATGTTATTTATCCAGGCCTTCTATCTTTCGTGAATCAGTTTTTCTGAAGAATTGACGTTATTGATCGGCATGGAGAATCTTTCCTGATTCACAAAAATCGTAATGCCCCAGTTTTTCGACGCCTTTGCGGAACGCATCGGATCTTATCGTGTCGATGAAACTTTGAACGCCCTTTCCAAAGTAGGTTTTTTTATCAAGGATCATATCGAATCGCTCTTTGGTTACAGGAAGAAACGAAAGACCAAGCATCCGGGAAACGGATCCGGTGGCCATTCCCACATTCGCCTGGCCGGAGAGGATGGCCAGGCCGACCTCGATATGGGTAAAGACCTCGTTTTCGTAACCACTAATTCCGTCCGCGCTGATTCCGGCCTTTTTAAGATGATAATCAATGAGCAGGCGGGTACCAGATCCCTCCTGGCGGTTGACGAAACGGATGCCCGGTTGCTGCAGGTCTTCGATATTACAGATGTTCAGGGGGTTATCGGCGGCGGAGATCAAACCAATATCCCGGTGGAACAGGTTGACAACGACGGCGTCGATCCGGGGAAGACGGGAAGACAGGTAGGGGGTGTTATATTGCCCGCTTTCCGGATCCCACAGGTGAGACCAGGCAATGTCCGTATAGCCCATATTCAGGGCTGCCAGTCCCTCCGTACTTCCCGTATTGGCGGAAAAGATATATAAATCGGGATGCATTCTCCGCAGCGTGGTCTGGAGGATATCCAGAATAGGATCGTTGCTCCCCGCCGCGAGGAGGGCTCCGGAGACGGCGGCGCTTTTCTGGCGGGCCTGGGACAAGCCGTCGCGGGCCGTTGTTTCAATCCATTCATCGATCAGCTTCTTCGGGAAAATCCACTTCCCCGTGGCGCGAGTCGCCGGTATCCCCCCTTCCCTGATCAGGGCATAAACCTGTTTGTCGTTGATGTTAAGATACTTGGCGACCTCTTTGGTGTTCATCATCTCGATGGGCATAAAGGTCTCCTTTCCTGAAGCGGGAGCATATTAAATGATCCTCGGGAGATTATCAAGACGAAAGGCAACTAATAATGACATATTGTAACAACTTCCTTATTTCCCCAGATCTTCTGCCCTCTTTCCCGCATCGGGGAAGAAGAGGGGGGAACCGAATTTCTCGATTCCAAAGGTCTTGATGGTGGCCTGAGTCTGTTTGGAGATCATGAAGTCGGCGAAGGCCTTGGCCCCGGCGGCGTTCACTTTCGGCCACTTGGCGTGGTTGACCTCGATGACATGATAGATGTTGAGGAGTACGCCGTCTCCCTCCAAAAGGATGTCAAGGCCAAGGTTCTTTTTCATGGCCAGATAGGTTCCCCGGTCGGCAAGGGTGTAGCCTTTCTTCTCCGCCGCCACGGCGAGGGTCTGTCCCATGCCGAGGCCCGTCTGCTGATACCACTTCTGCCCTTCCGGCTGGACCCCGGCGGCCTTCCAGACCTCCTTTTCCTTGGCATTGGTCCCCGAATTATCGCCTCTGGAGACGAACAGGGCGCTACCCAGGGAGATCTTTTTAAATCCCTCGGCCGCTTTTTTTGATTGTCTGATTGTCGCCGGGTCTGACGGCGGTCCGACAATGATAAAATCATTGTGCATGACCAGGCGGCGATCG
>DMAT01000078.1 GCA_003451635.1 Syntrophus sp. (in: bacteria)
CTCCTGAAGATTGTGACCCACGCCCGGGATATAGGAAGTTACCTCGTATCCACTCGTCAGGCGAACTCTGGCCACCTTTCTTAGCGCCGAGTTCGGCTTTTTGGGCGTCGATGTATAAACCCGCACACAGACCCCACGACGCTGCGGGGAGCCGGCAAGGGCCGGCGTTTTCGTCTTTCCCTCTATCTTGGTCCTTCCCTTCCGGACCAACTGGTTTATCGTTGGCATTGTTCCTCCAAAAAAGCTACAGCTGTCTCTTCAGACAGGTACCGCAAAGGTCGGTTTATTACCAATAAGATGATCATATGTCAAGCATTTTCTCATCCAAAATTCCTTCCACATCCGGGCTTTCGAGTACCATCGGATCTTCAGCAAGCGTTTTTATGCCGAGTTTCCGGTACATGGGCAATCCCGTACCCGCAGGAATCAGACGTCCCATAATGACGTTTTCCTTCAGACCACGGAGATAATCCGTTTTACCGGCCAGACTTGCCTCCGTCAGCACCCGCGTGGTCTCCTGGAAGGAAGCGGCGGAAATGAAGCTCTGGGTTGACAGGGAGGCTTTGGTAATACCCAAAAGAATGGGTTTGCCGATTGCCGGTCTCCCCCCCTCCGCGGCCACACGTCCGTTCTCTTCCTGAAATCGATACCGCTCAACTTGTTCATCGGCAATAAAAGTAGTATCCCCCGGATCGACGATCTTTATTCGCCTGAGCATCTGGCGGACGATAACTTCTATGTGTTTATCGTTAATCTTGACGCCCTGAAGTCGGTAGACTTCCTGAACTTCATCGACAAGATAACGGGCCAGTTCCTTTTCACCCTTAATCGACAAAAGGTCATGGGGGTTATTAACACCATCCATCAGGGGCTCCCCTTCAATTACCCGGTCGCCTTCCTGAACACTGACATGCTTACCCTTGGGGATAAGGTATTCCTTATCCTCGCCGCTGTCCGGGGTGACAATAACCTTTCTCTTGCCCTTGGCGTCCTTGCCATACGACACAACCCCTTTAATTTCACTGATCACTGCGTATTCTTTTGGTTTTCTCGCTTCAAACAGCTCGGCAACCCGGGGAAGACCGCCGGTAATATCCTTGGTCTTGGTTGTCTCCCGGGGGATTTTGGCGATAATATCTCCGGCGCTGGCCTGGTATCCTTCCGATACAACGATATTGGCCCCCACCGGCAAAAGGTGACGGGCAACCATGGCCGTGCCGGGAACCTTAGCCGTTCTGCCTTTCTTGTCTTTGATCGATACCCGGGGTCGCATATCCGTTCCCTTGGATTCGACGACCACCTTACGGGAAAGACCGGTTACTTCATCGACCTGTTCCTGCATGGATTTGCCCTCGATGATGTCGCCGTATTTGATTATACCGTCGACCTCGGCAAGGATCGGGATAGAGAAGGGATCCCACTCGGCAATCAGCGTCGCCTGTCTTTCCTGGCCTGTTTTGGCATCTTTCCGTGGACCGTAAACAATATCTCCCTCCTTGACCTTAAGATGCGCCCCATAAGGAACAGTATATTTCCCGCGGTTTCGCCCCTGATCATCAAGGACGTGGACCTCACCGTTACGATTCATTACGACAAGATCTCCGTTCAGGATCTTAACCGTAGAGAGGCTCACGAACTTGACTGTACCGTCATGCCTGGCCTGGAGGGTGGAATGCTCATCAAATTTCGCCGTCCCACCGATATGGAACGTTCTCATCGTCAACTGCGTACCCGGCTCCCCGATGGACTGGGCGGCGATAATGCCGACTGCTTCACCGATATTGACAATATGACCGTGGGCAAGATCTCGACCATAGCACATAGCACAGGTGCCATGCCTGGACTTGCAGGTGAGAACGGAGCGAATGTTGACCCTCTCGATACCGGCGCGGTCAATTCTTTCCGACAAAGCCTCGTCGATTGCTTCGTTTGCCTGGACAAGTATTTCTCCCGTAAAGGGATCGGCTATTTCTTCCAGGACAACCCTTCCCAGGACACGCTCTCCGGCTGTTTCAATGATCTCTCCACCTTCCATGAGGGCAGAGACGTAAATGCCATCGATGGTCCCGCAGTCCTCTTCGCTAATTATGCAATCCTGGGCAACATCCACAAGCCTTCTAGTTAAATAGCCTGAATTGGCCGTCTTCAGCGCCGTATCGGCAAGACCTTTTCTGGCGCCGTGAGTGGAGATGAAGTATTGGAGAACCGTTAGTCCCTCCCGGAAATTGGCGGTAATCGGCGTTTCGATGATTTCCCCCGAGGGTTTGGCCATGAGACCGCGCATACCCGCCAACTGGCGGATTTGAACAGCCGATCCCCGCGCTCCTGAATCTGCCATCATGAAAATCGGGTTGAAACTATCAGAGCGTCTCTTTGCCCCTGAAACGGTTGTAGTCTCAGTCGTGGCGATACCACTCATCATTTCCACGGCGATCTTTTCAGTTGCCTGCGCCCAGATATCGATGACCTTATTATACCGTTCTCCATCCGTGATCAGACCATCCATGTATTGCTTTTGAATTTTTAGAACGTCTTTGTCGGCCCTCCCCACGATCTCCTTTTTATTGTCGGGAACAACCATATTGTGAATGGCAATGGAGGCTCCGGAAGTGGTGGCATATTTGAAGCCCAAGTCCTTGAGGCGATCGGCCAAAAGGACGGTAGTTTTCGCTCCGCATGTCCGGTAGCTGTAATCGATGAGATTGGCAAGTTCCTTCTTATTCATTACCTTGTTGACGAGATCAAAAGAAATGCCTTCCGGGATAACTTCATAGAGCATCATCCGCCCGACCGTAGTTTCCTTCCTCTCCCCGTTTAACCTGACAACAATTCGGGCGTGTAGATCCACGCTGCCGGCATCCAGAGCTCTCCGCACCTCCCCGGGATCGGAAAAAACCATCCCCGTCCCGCGCACGTCGGCTTTTGACCGGGTAAGATAATAGATCCCGAGAACGATATCCTGGCTCGGGATAATGATCGGTTTACCGTTTGCGGGAGACAGGATGTTGTTCGTGGACATCATCAATACCCGGGCTTCCGTCTGTGCTTCGATAGACAGGGGAACATGGACTGCCATTTGATCGCCGTCAAAATCAGCATTAAAAGCGGTACAGACCAAGGGGTGGAGTTGAATGGCCTTACCTTCAATGAGAATCGGTTCAAAGGCCTGGACGCCCAAACGGTGCAGCGTGGGAGCTCGGTTCAGCATTACCGGGTATTCCCGGACAACCTCATCCAGGGCGTCCCATACTTCCGATGGTTCGCGTTCCACCATTTTCTTGGCGCTTTTAACGGTCGTAACATAACCCTTTTCCATAAGACGGTTATAGACAAAGGGTTTAAACAGCTCCAAAGCCATCTGCTTGGGAAGACCGCATTGGTGCAGCCGTAAATCCGGCCCGACGGTGATAACGGAACGACCTGAGTAGTCCACCCGCTTGCCCAGTAGATTTTGGCGGAAACGTCCCTGCTTTCCCTTGAGCATGT
>DMAT01000119.1 GCA_003451635.1 Syntrophus sp. (in: bacteria)
GATGATGGAACGGAAGCTTCATACCATCTGTCAGGAAGGATGCTGTCCGAATCAGGGCGAGTGTTTTGCCAAGGGCATTGCCACCTTCCTGATTCTGGGGGATGTCTGTACGAGGAACTGCCGTTTCTGCGCCGTCAAGCATGGGAAACCTCTCGCCCCGGATCCGGACGAGCCTGAACGTCTTGCTCTGGAAGTTCGGGAACTGGGGCTCCGCTTTGCCGTAGTAACCTCGGTGACCCGGGACGACCTTACCGACGGCGGCGCCGGCCATTATGCGCTGGTGATCCGGGCGATCAGGAGCGGATGCCCGGGGGTGGGCGTGGAAGTTTTGATCCCCGATTTTCAGGGATCCGCCTCGGCCCTTAAAACAGTCATTGATGCGTCACCGGAGGTTCTTAATCACAATATAGAAACCGTTCCCCGGCTCTATCACCATGTCCGCCCCCAGGCTTCCTATCACCGGTCCCTGGAACTGTTGCAGGCGGCCCGGGATATGAGCCCTTCTCTTTTGACCAAATCGGGTTTGATGGTGGGTCTGGGGGAGTCGGCAACAGAGGTGGAGGGCGTCATGGCAGACCTGAGGAAGGCGGGATGCGAGATGCTGACGATTGGCCAGTACCTTTGCCCTTCGGACCGGCACTTACCCGTGGTTGCCTACATTCATCCGGAAATATTTGCATCTTACCGTCAGACGGCCCTCAATATGGGATTCCGGAGTGTGGCGGCCTCTCCTTTCGTGCGCAGTTCCTACATGGCGGAAAAAGGTTTTCAAGCGGCTGCCCAGCGCAGATAACCGGATGTTTTCTGCGTACTGTACCGTTCCGTTAGCGGGAACGAGATGGGTTTCAAATCCAATTCGCGTTGACAATGCGCACCGCTTCCACTATTCGTTGATCATGCTTGGAGGCAAAATGATGGAAAATGCAAGAAGCGCGACCAATATCGATGCCTTGACCATGCCGGTGCCGGAAGCTCACCGTTTGAATGAGTCCGTACTCATTCCCTATCTCTGCGAACATGTAAAAGGCTTTCACGGGGAAGCGGAGGTGCGTAAATTTCGAGGCGGCCAATCCAATCCAACTTATCTTATTTTGTCGGAAGGACGTCATTATGTGCTGCGAAAAAAACCGCCGGGCCATCTCCTTCCGTCCGCCCATGCTGTGGAGAGAGAATACCGGGTGATGACGGCCCTTCAGGGCACAGGCGTTCCGGTTCCGCGTATACATGGTCTCTGTGAAGATAGCAGCATTATCGGTACGCCCTTCTTTATCATGGAATACGTGGAGGGACGGGTTTTCTGGGATCCCGCCCTGCCTGGGCTCGTGCCGCAGGAACGGACAGCCCTTTATGATGAAATGAACCGTGTCATTGCCCTTCTTCATCAAGTTGACTACAAAGCCGTCGGACTGGGAGATTACGGCAAGCCCGGCAACTATTTCACCCGTCAGATCGACCGCTGGACGCGACAGTACCGGGCATCGGAGACGGAACGGGTTGAGTCCATGGAAAACCTTATCCAGTGGCTTCCCAAACATATTCCTCCGGGCGACGAGACAACCCTTGTTCACGGGGATTTCCGGCTGGATAACCTCATTTTCCACCCTGCTGAAGCGCGGATTATTGCCATCTTGGACTGGGAGCTTTCAACTTTAGGCAATCCCCTGGCGGATTTCTCTTACTCCATGATGGCTTGGCGGCTCACACCGGAAGAATTCCGGGGTATGCGGGGCGCCGATCTGGACTCTCTTGGGATTCCCGGTGAAAGTCGTTACAGGGAAGACTATTGCCGGCGCACCGGACGCTCCGGCATCGAACACTGGGAATTTTATCTGGCATACAACATGTTCCGGATGGCGGGGATCCTTCAGGGGGTATTCAAGCGGATGCTGGACGGGAATGCCGCCGCCCCGGATGCCTTTGATGCGGGACGCCGGGCAGTTCCCATGGCAGAGGCGGGCTGGCGGATCGTGGAAGGCATAAAGCAGAACTGACAATATCAGGAGGTGGAGACTATGGATTTTGAATATTCAGATAAAGTGAAGGAACTGCAGGAGCGCCTGTCGGCCTTCATGGACGAGCATATTTACCCTAACGAGCGGATTTTCCGGCAGCAGATCGACGAGGGTGACCGCTGGCAGCCGGTGGCCATAATTGAGGAACTGAAGGAAAAGGCCAAGGCCGCGGACTTGTGGAACCTCTTCCTGGCCCATTCGGACTACGGTCCTGGCCTGACAAACCTGGAATACGCGCCCCTCTGTGAAATTATGGGTTGGTCTCCCCTGGCGCCGGAGATATTCAACTGCAGCGCCCCCGATACGGGGAATATGGAGACCCTTGACCGTTATGGGACGGAAGCGCAGAAAACGCAGTGGCTGATTCCGCTTCTGGAGGGCCGGATAAGGTCCTGTTTTGCCATGACCGAGCCGGACGTGGCTTCCAGTGACGCCACGAACATCCAGAGCAGCATTGTCAGGGATGGCGGCGGCTATTTAATCAACGGCCGGAAATGGTGGATATCCGGCGCCGCCGATCCCCGCTGCCGGATTATCATTTTCATGGGGAAAACGGACCCCCAGCATCCCGAGACATATCGACAGCAATCCATGATCCTTATCCCCATAGACACGCCGGGTGTCCGCGTCCTGCGGCCGCTGCCTACCTTCGGTTACGACGACGCCCCCCACGGCCACGCGGAGATGCTTTTCGAAAATGTCAGGGTACCGGCTGCCAATATTCTCCTCCGCGAGGGGGCGGGTTTTGAAATTGCCCAAGGACGTCTCGGGCCGGGGCGGATACACCACTGTATGCGGGTAATCGGCCTGGCAGAGCGGGCGCTGGAAAAGATGTGCCGGAGAACCCTCAAGCGCGTTACCTTCGGCACGCCCATTGCCGAGCAGACAGTGACGCTGGAGCGGATCGCCAATGCCCGCATCCTTATCGATCAGGCCCGCCTGCTGACCCTGAAGGCTGCCGACATGATGGACAGGGTTGGAAATAAGGAGGCCAGAAAAGTGATCGCCATGATCAAAGTAGCGGCGCCGAATATGGCCTGTCAGGTCCTGGACTGGGCCATTCAGGCCCATGGCGCCGGTGGGGTCAGCGACGATTTCGGCCTAGCCTATGCGTATAATGTGGCTCGCTGGCTTCGTCTTGCCGATGGTCCCGACGAGGTCCACCGCAACCAGATCGGCAAGCTGGAACTGCGCAAATACAAGCGAACGTCCTGAATCCGGCAAGTCCCTACAACTGATATAGGGAGAGCCAGATCAACTCACTGCAAATCAGATAAAAAGCACAAAGAAAGATCAACTTTTGGAAAAACAAGAACTGCCCCGGGAACTGGAATCATTGCGCTTGAAAATCGCGGATATGGAAAGATCAGAACCCGAGCGCAAACGTATGGAAAAAGCATTCCGGCAACAGCAGGAACTTGTGACGGCGCTGAGTCGAACAATCGATCTCCGGGAATGCCTGGCTGTGTGCCTGTCGTCGGCGCTGACGGTTTCAGAGATGGACTGCGGTGGTGTCTATCTTGTTGATGAACCTACAGGCGGCTTTCGCCTTGCCTGGCATGTAGGTCTGTCCGAGGTTTTTGTCTCGGCGTTGGAAACTATTGGACCTGAATCCCCCCATGTTCGGATACTTCATGCGGGAAGGCCTGTTTACATGAAGCACTCTGATCTTAAGATCAACGGTCGGAAACTTCACGAGGGGCTGCGCGCCCTGGCGGTAATCCCCATATGCCATCAGGGGAAAACCGTCGCCTGTTTGAATGTCGCCTCCCACACCTTTGATGAGACGCCACAGGAGTTAAGGCCGTTGTTGGAGTCCCTGGCCGCACAAATGGGAGGCTTCCTGTCCCGGTCAATCATGGCAGAGGCGCTCCGGGATAGGGAGGCCATCTTTAAAAGCTTGTTATCAGCTACTCCGGCTGGGGTGGGGATGTTGAGAAACCGGATCTTTGTAGAGGTGAATGCGGCTTTGTGCAAAATCACCGGCTACTCCGAAAAGGAACTGCTGGGGGTGAGCACGCGCATCCTCTATCCGGACGAAAAAGTATTTGCTCGCGTTGATCGGGAACTTTACGGACAGATGGATCAGGAAGGTCTGGGTGTGGCGGAGGCGCGTCTCCAGCGCAAAGACGGGGCTATCATCAATGTGTTACTCTGCCTGAGTCCGTTCGACCCGCGGGACTTGACGGCGGGGGTGTGCGCCACGGTCCTCGACATTACCGAAAGAAAACTGGCGGAACAAGAGATAAAGAATAAGCATGAAGAGCTGCATGCGGCGTATCAGCAATTGGCTGCCTACGACATGGAACTTCGCGAGAAATATGATGAATTAGATAAAACTAAACATGATCTTTCCCATAGTGAGGAGAAATACCGTAACATATTTGAGAACGCCGCCGAAGGGATCTTCCAGACGACACTTGCCGGCAGGTACCTGAACGTTAACCCGGCCTTTGCCCGTATGTTCGATTACATATCGCCGCAGGAAATGATCGATTCGATCACAAATATCGGCAGGCATCTCTATGTGAATCCGCAAGATCGGGAATGCATAGCCGGGATGCTCCTTGAACACGACAAGGTGGAAGGGTACGAGGTCGAGGTGTACCGCCGGGACAAGAGCAGATTCTGGATATCCATCAATGTCCACGCGGTTCGCGATACAGGAGGAAATATCCTGTATTTTGAAGGAACGAGCGAGGATGTTACAGAGCGCCGGAGGGCTAAAGAAGAACTTCAGAAATTGGCTGCCATCGTCATGCACAGCAGTGAACTCATTAATCTGGCTACTCTTGATGGAACAATGGTTTTTCTCAACGAAACGGGGTGCGAGATCTTGGGCATTGAACCGGAAAGGGTGAAGGAAGTCAACATTCAAGATGTAATCTCCGATCATTCGGGCCAGATAGTGCGGACCGAAATCATGCCCGTCCTCATGAGAGATGAAGCATGGGAAGGGGAGCTGCAGTACCGCAACCTCAAAACTGGCAAACTTACGGATGCCTCGGCTATGATCTTTACGATCACCGATCCGGTCAGCAAGGCGCCGCTTTATTTTGCCAATGTATCCCGTGATGTCACGGCACATAAGCGGGCCGTGAACGCGCTACGAGAAACGGAGGGACTGTATGCCAGCCTGGTCGATACGATTCCTGATGTTATTCTCCGTACCGATCTCAATGGCAAGATCGTCTTCGTGAATAACCATGCCCTCCAGATAACCGGTTATCGCTGGGAGGAAATTGAAGGTCAGGGCATACTCATGTTTGTAGCTCCCGAAGACCGGGACAGACTTGTGCAAAATGGATTACTCTTGATGGGGGGCAGGCTTGGTCCACAAGAATATCAATTGATATTGAAAGACGGAAGAAGGATACCCTTCGAGGTTAACGGAGATGTTTTGCGTAACGATGATGGCACGCCTTCCGGCGTTGTACATGTGTGTCGAGACATCAGGGAGCGCAAGCGGGCTGAAGAAATGACACGTCATTCCGAAGAAAAATTCTCCAAGGTTTTTATGACTACGCCGGACTGTATTGCCATTACCCGGATGACGGACGGAATGATCATGGATGTCAACCTGGGATTTGAGGAGATTACGGGGTGGAAATTAAGTGAGGCCGTGGGACGAACCTCATATGATATCAACTTCTGGGTTGAAACATCGGCGCGGAATCTCATGGCGGCAGACTTGCAGGCAGGCCGGGATATCCTGCATCGGGAATTTCTATTCCGGTGCAAGGATGGGTCGGTGCGCAACGGAATCTATTCCGCCCGTTCCATAAACGTGGCCGGTGCGGCATGTCTTATCTTCATTTTGCAGGATATTACCGAACAGAGACGGCTGGAGGAGGATCGTCAGAAACTGGAGCAGCAGTTGCAGCAATCTCAGAAGCTGGAGGCGATCGGTCAACTGGCCGGCGGTGTCGCCCACGATTTCAATAATATGCTGGGCGCGATTATAGGGCATGCTGAACTTGCGTTGAACAGACTGGATGTGGCGGCGCCGCTTCGCAAAAGACTTGAACAAATTCTCGATGCCGCCGACCGCTCCGCCAACCTGACCCGGCAACTGTTGGCCTTTGCCCGCAAACAGA
>DMAT01000231.1:0-313 GCA_003451635.1 Syntrophus sp. (in: bacteria)
TGACCGGCCTGGGCGACGATCTCCGCCTCCCTTTCATGGTGCTTGGCGTTCAGGACGTGGTGTTTGATCCCCGTTCTGCTCAGCATCGTGCTGAGCAGTTCCGATTTAACAATCGAGATCGTCCCAACCAGAACCGGCCTTCCCAGGGCGTACATCTCCTTTATGTCTTCGATGGCGGCGTTGAATTTTTCCTTTTCCGTCTTGTAGATCACGTCATTGTGGTCGGCTCGAACCATGGGCATATTCGTGGGAATGACAACGACTTCCAGTTTGTAGATCTTTTTGAACTCCTCCGCTTCCGTATCCGCCTTGG
>DMAT01000231.1:346-1501 GCA_003451635.1 Syntrophus sp. (in: bacteria)
AGGCCAGGGTCTGGTTCTCCCGCTCGATCTTGACCTTTTCCTTCGCCTCGAGGGCCTGATGAAGACCGTCGCTGTAACGTCGGCCCGGCATAATGCGACCGGTAAACTCGTCAACGATGATCACCTGACCGTCCTTGACCACATAATCCACGTCTCTGTTGAAGAGGGTATGGGCTTTCAGGGCCTGATTCACATGGTGAAGGATTTCAATATTGCGCGGCTCATAAAGATTTGTGACCTTGAGATATTTTTCTACCCGGGCAATTCCTTCTTCCGTGAGCACTACGGTCCGGGATTTTTCTTCGATCGAATAATCCTCCCCTTTACGCAGCCGGGGAATGACCTGGTTGATCCGGTAATACTTTTCCGTTGATTCCTCGGAAGGTCCGGAAATGATCAGCGGGGTCCGCGCCTCATCGATAAGAATGCTGTCCACCTCATCCACGATGGCGTAATGAAAATCTCTTTGGACGTATTCCTCGAGGGAAACCTTCATGTTGTCCCGCAAGTAGTCAAAACCGAACTCGTTATTGGTCCCATAGGTAATATCGGCATTATAGGCCGCTCGCCGTTCATCGTCATCCATGCCATGGACGATCACCCCGACGGTAAGACCGAGAAATGCGTAGATCGGACCCATCCACCCCGCATCGCGGCGGGCCAGATAATCATTTACCGTAACCAGGTGACAACCCTTTCCCGTCAAGGCATTGAGATATATAGGCAGGGTGGCCGCCAGGGTCTTTCCCTCTCCCGTCTTCATCTCGGCGATTCTCCCCTGATGGAGGACAATGCCGCCGATGATCTGGGCATCAAAAGGCCGCATCTGCACCGTCCGGCGGGCGGCTTCTCTGGCGACGGCAAACGCCTCCGGGAGGATGTCGTCCAGAGTGGCGCCCTGTTGAAGCCTTTCCTTGAACTGGGGCGTCCTGGCCTTAAGTTCCTCATCGGTAAGGGTCGTCAAGGCCGGTTCGAGACGGTTTATTTCGTCCAGAATAACTGATAGTTCCTTGATAATCCGGTCATTCTTCGTTCCGAAAACCTTTTTCAGCACTGAAACAAACATAATTTAACCTTCAAAAGAAAAAATCCCGGCAGCATATTGCCGGAATTTTAATATGGTCACAATCGACGGCTTCGTAAAAAGATCCGCAG
>DMAT01000231.1:1536-6911 GCA_003451635.1 Syntrophus sp. (in: bacteria)
ATCCGGACTTTTTACGAAGCCGTCATTCCTTGGTAATAAACATGAGCTGGTCACCCAGGGCCACCTTGTCTCCAGGGGAGACATGGATTTCGGTCACCTTGCCGCTAATCTCCGCAGTAATGTTGTTGAGCATTTTCATGGCCTCAAGAACGATCAGCACCTGGCCGGCAGAAACCTCTTCGCCCTGCTCTACGGAGATGTCATTAACCGTACCGGTAATATGGGAACGGATATCCCCCGCTTTCCAGGCCGCATCAATCTCCTTGGGTGACATGGAGGTCTTCTTTTTCTTTTTATCCCCTTCTTCCTCGTCCTGTTCGGTGATAATCGGCTCGGTGTGATGGTCAATGATCAAATAAGTGGCCGTATCTCCTGATTTAGTCTTCCGCTGCGGACCAATCTCGACGCTGTGAAGCTTGCCCTCGGCGTCGGGGATTTCAAATTTTTCACCGAGGTTGAAGCCGCCTTTCCGGAACCAGATGCGGGGCGACAAAACCCATGTCTTGCCGTATTTGGCTTCAAATTTGAAAAAATCTACGGCGTCGTTCGGATGCTGAAGATAGAGAACAAGTTCATCATCCGTTGCCTCCCGTCCCAGACGATGCTCCAGAACCTTCTTTTCGACCTCCAGATCGATGTCCTCAATCTTCTGGTAGCAGGTGTCGCATTCCACGATTTTCTTCCAGTCCGCCCCGAAGACGGCCTGATAAATATCATCCGCAGGCTGGTAAAACGGCAGGTCTCCGTAGCGGCCAAGCATCAGGTTTTTCAGGTCGTCGTTGGCGTCTTTGTAGCGTTCTCCCTTCTGAACATTGTTGACTGCCGTCGTCCAGAGGATCTGCGAACCCGGCGTCACGCTCCACCAGTTTCCCAGTTCAACCTGCACCCTGGGTAGTTCTTTCTGAAGCATCTCGGGCATCTTCTGTAGGAATCCCCCTTTGACTGCCTGCTCGAAACTGGAGCCCGTGGCGCCGCCGGGAAGCTTGTGAATCTGCACGGTCGGATCGAAGCCAAGAAACTGTGATTCGAAATCCCGGTAATATTCCCGCTCCGGCCGCAGTTTGTTAGAGGTATCGATTACGGCCTGACGGTCAATACCAACGGCGTTATAACCATATTCGGCAAGGATATCAACAACGGACAGCAGCGGTGGGGGACCGTAGAATCCCGTAAAGGCGTGATCGCTGGCATCAACGATTTTAGCGCCATTTTGCACGGCCGCCACGATCCTCCCGATATCATCGCCATCGGTGTTGTGACCATGATAATGGATAATAAGATCCGGATATCTGCTGTGGATGGCCCGCACCAGCTCGCCAATGCGCTTCGATGTTCCGAGGCCGCCATGATTCTTGATGCACAGAACGATGTCTTCACCGGTAACCGTCAATATTTCCCCAACTTTTTTAACATAGTACTCATCCGTATGCTCGGGTCCGGTGGAAAAACAGATAGACGGTTCCAGGATGCACCCTGCCGCCTTCACCTCCTCAAAAACGGAGACCATGTTGGGAATATGATTGAGGAAGTCGAAGACCCGCCAGACATGAACATAAGGGGCAAAACCACGTACGGTCATGCGAATGACATTGTCCGGGTAGGGGCGGTAACCGAAGAGGTTGATCCCCCGGCAAAGGGTCTGAAACATCGTGTCGGGCATTTTTTCGCTCAAGACATGGAGTTTCTCCAGGGGGTTGATCTGCTTGCGGAGCATATCCACATGAACGGAGGCGCCTCCGGTAATTTCGAGGGAAAAGTATCCCGAACGGTTCCTCTCATCAGCTACCAGCAACTGGGTATGGGGCATGATCCGGTTTTTGAAGTCCGACTGGGAGAGATCACGCTCCGTGTTGGTCACATAGTAACCCTTTTGTTTCCTTATTTTATCAAGGACATAGTGAGCTCCCTTTTCTCGCAATTCTTTGGGGGCAATGCGTAAGTCACTGTTAGAATGGATGTCGTTTTTCATAGTCTGTTCCTGCTCATGTCTTTCATATTAATAGGCATGTTTGTTGACTTTTCTTGCGTGTATTTCTGCGATAAGCTTACCAAGTTTGGCGATCTCCCGCTCCGCTTCGGGATAGTTGAAGATCTCCGGATGGGTGTCTATATAGCCCGTGTCAAATTTACCGTCCTGGAAATCCTTTTCTTCGCAGACAGCAAGATAAAAGGGTATCGTGGTCTTGGGACCGACGATGACAAAACCGCGCAAAGAGCGCTTCAACCTCTGGAGGGTCTGCTCCCAGTTGTATCCTCGCACGGTCATCTTGACGAGGAGGGAGTCATATTCCGTGGGGATTCTGAAGCCCTGGTAAACGGCGCCGTCAAGACGGACTCCCGGCCCTCCCGGCGACTGGTAGACCTCCACCCGCTTCCCTCCTTCGGGCATGAAATTGTTCTTAGGATCTTCAGCGTTGATCCTTACCTGTACCGCCTTTCCGAAGAGACGGACACGTTCCTTCGGGATATCTAGAACGCCCCCCTCGGCGATGCGGATCTGCTCTCTGACGATGTCGATGCCCGTCAATTCCTCTGTAACCGTATGTTCAACCTGGAGACGGGTGTTCATTTCCATGAACCAGAACTCGTTTGTCCGGGCGTCCACTAAAAATTCCACCGTTCCCGCATTGACGTACCCCGACTCTTTTGCCGCGCGAATGGCGCATTCGTACATGGCCTCGAGTACGTCCTCGGGAAGGTCCGCCGGGGCAATTTCAAGCAGCTTCTGATGGCGCCGCTGAATGGAACAATCCCGGGAACCAAGATGCATGATATTGCCGTGTTTATCAGCTAATATCTGAATTTCCACATGCCGGGGGGATTCAATGCATTTTTCCATGTAGATGCTGTCATCCATGAAGCAGGACATGGATTCCGATCGGGCCAGAGGCAATTGAACCATCAGGTCCGCCTCATCTTTAACCTTGCGGATTCCCCGCCCCCCGCCGCCGCAGGATGCCTTCAGCATGACGGGATAACCGCAGGCACTGGCAAAGGAAAAGGCTTCATTAATGCCGCTGCCGCCTTTGGGAATATCCGGCGTTCCGGGGATGAAAGGGATTCCGGCCTTTTCCATAATATTGCGGGCGACGACCTTATTTCCAAGATCGCGAATAACCTGCGGCGGGGGGCCGATGAAAATGATCCCGGCCTGCTCACAGGCAGCGGAAAAATCGGGATTTTCCGCCAGAAATCCATACCCGGGATGGATGGCGTCGGCCCCTGTTTTTTTTGCCGCCCAGATGATCTTGTCGATGTCGAGATAATCTTTGCGGGGTCCTTCACCGATCATAATGGCGTCATCGGCCAGGCGAACATAGTAGGCGTCGGAATCCGGTCTTTCATATATGACTACCGCCTCCAGAGACAGCTCTTTGACCGTACGCATGATCCTGAGGGCAATCTCACCGCGATTGGCAATAAGAACCTTCTTGATTTTTCCGCTTGTCTTCGTCATGGCTTACCTTCCCAATTATATACTTCCATCAATTTAAGTGGGAGCTTATACTGATTACAGAACTTTCTGTCAACATCATTGTTTACGCCGTCAAATTTGTCTTGACTTAGCAGGATTTGTCAGGATAAGCATCCCGATCGCAGCACTAATCCAACCATCGCGTCATAGAAAGGGGATGTCATGGCTAAATATGACTCAAAATCTCTCAGGAATGTCGTCGTCGTCGGACATGGTTCGACAGGAAAAACCTCCCTTTGTGAATCCTTCCTCTTTGTCTCAGGTAAAACAGATCGCCTCGGAAGAGTTGATGAGGGCACTTCCACCCTCGATCATGAGCCGGAAGAACAAAAAAAGAGGATATCCATCAGTTCGGCAACCACCTTCGTCGATTGGCATAAATTCAAGATAAATCTCGTCGATACCCCCGGGGATTCAAATTTTTCCTTTGACACCCAGAGCTGCCTCCGCATCGCTGACGCAGCCCTCGTCGTCCTTGACGCCGTCAGCGGCGTCGAGTTCCAGACCCAGAAAGTCTGGGAATACGCCGATGACTTCAAATTACCGAGGATGGTTTTCATCAACCGCATGGATCGTGAGCGGGCCAACTTCCAGACCGCCGTGGCCACCATCAAGGATAAGATGGACGTCAAGGTAACGCCCATCTGCCTGCCCATAGGCACTCATGAATCGTTCCGGGGAGTGATCGATCTCCTTTCCATGCAGGCCATCATCTATGACGATCTGAAGGGGACTTTTAAGACGGCGGACATTCCCGCCGACCAGATCGAGGAGGCCCAAACCTGGCGGGAGACCATGGTGGAAGACATCGCCGAATCGGATGAAGCCATGATGGATAGATACCTCGAGGCCGGGGAGCTTACAGCGGAAGAATTACGAACCGGCCTTAGAACAGGAGTCAATTCCGGAGCCCTGATTCCCGTGGCCTGCGGGTCGGCCCTGAAGAACATGGGGACAGCCCTACTCATGGACATTATCACCCAGTACCTTCCCTCCCCGGTGGACAGAGGTCCCGTAAAAGGCGTGAAACCGGGTACGGAGGAAGAGGAAATCAGGACCCCTGAGGAAGGATCACCATTTTCCGCCCTCGTTTTCAAGACCATCGCCGACCCTTATGCAGGTCGACTGACCTTATTCAGGGTCTATTCGGGAACCCTGACCGCCGACGTCGGCATGTATAATGCCTCCCACAAGATATCGGAGCGGTTCGGAAATATTTTCTTTCTCGACGGCAAGACGCAAAAAACCACTGACATGGTAATTCCCGGCGATATCGCCGCCTTTGCAAAACTGAAGGAGACGGGCACCGGCGATACCATCTGCAATGAAAAAAGTCCCATCATCTATGACAAGGTCGTGCCGCCCCCGACCATCATGTCCTTCGCCATCGAACCTAAGAGCAGGGGCGATGAAGACAAGATTGGTTCCTCCATCAACCGCCTTATCGAGGAAGATCCGACCATGCGCTTTCACCGGGATGATCAGACCAAGGAAATGATCATCTCCGGCATGGGGCAGATCCATATTGAAGTCGCCGTGGAGAAGATGCGGCGCAAGTTCGGTGTGGAAGTCAATCTGAAGACCCCCAAGGTTCCCTACAAAGAGACCATTAAAGCAAAGACAAATGTCCAGGGAAAATACAAGAAGCAGTCCGGCGGTCGCGGTCAGTACGGAGATTGCTGGCTCGATATCGAACCCCTGCCCCGGGGATCGGGCTTTGAGTTTCAGGATAAGATCGTGGGCGGCGTTATTCCCAATCAGTACCGCCCGGCCGTGGAAAAGGGCATCGTGGAAGCGATGGATGAAGGCGTCGTGGCCGGATATCCCGTTGTGGACTTCAAGGTCTCCCTGGTGGACGGGACCTACCATACGGTGGATTCCTCGGAAATGGCCTTCAAGA
>DMAT01000026.1 GCA_003451635.1 Syntrophus sp. (in: bacteria)
CAAGACCTTCTCCACCCCCCACGGATGCGGCGGACCGGGCAGCGGCCCCGTCGGCGTCGGGAAAACTCTCGTGGATTACCTTCCCGTCCCCCGGGTTATCAAGACAGATAAAGGCTTTGACTGGTCCTATGAACACCCCGACGCCATCGGCCGGGTCCGGACCTTCTTCGGCAACTTTAACGTCATGGTCAAGGCCTACGCCTACATCCGAACCCTGGGGCCGGAAGGACTGAGAAGGGCAAGTGAAATCGCCGTGTTAAACGCCAACTATATCAAGGCGAAATTGACGCCCTATTACGACCTTCCCTATGACCGCCCCTGCATGCACGAGTGCGTCTTCAACGGTTTACGCCAGGTCCGGGAGAGCGGCGTCCATACGACAGATATTGCCAAGCGCCTCCTCGACTACGGATATCACCCCCCGACCATCTACTTTCCCATGATCGCTCCCGAGGCGATCATGATCGAGCCCAACGAAACGGAAAGCATTGAAACCCTCGACGCCTTCTGCAACGCCATGATTCAGATCGCTGCCGAAGCGAGGGATAATCCCGAATTGGTCAAGGCGGCCCCCCTGACCACCCCCGTAAAGCGCCTCGACGACGTCAAGGCGGCCCGGGAGCCCGACGTCTGCTGGAAAGGCTAAACTCATGATGAAAAATGCCATTTTTTTGTCGAAGGAAGAACTGCTGGAGAGGCTCTGGCAGGCAGACCCGCAGATCAAAAAGATCCTCAGGGATTCCAAGCATATCGAAGAGGCGCGCCATCTCCTCTTCGATTATTTCAACCACCTGAACCGCTCCATGTTCAACATGAAGCCCGACACCTATTACTCGGACATGAACATCCTCGAAAAGCGCAACGCCCGGGAATGCATCCGGGTCTTCTCCAATACCATGCGCACGGAGAATGAACATCTGACCCAGGCCTCGCCTCTGCAGCTCCTTTACGACCTAGCCCATGATCCCGACCAGGCCCTGGATAGAAGCAGCGAGGCATTTCTCTGCGAATATCTCTCTTTTTTCCGGGGTATTACCGGAAAGTCGGGAAAGCACTCCAAGAGCCAGGACCTCTTCAAGATGAAAGACGGCCGGGAGGCGGCCCTCCTCCGCTCCTCCCAGCTTGACGAATACGCCGCCATGACCCGCCGGTATTTCCGTCGCTATCGGACCGGTTTTGATCGCAGTATCATCAAGCGCAGGAAAGGTTTAAAAAAAGACATTCTGGCCTATTTCCAGGCTACCGAGGAAGACTGGCATGATTACCTCTGGCACCTGAAGCACATCATCAAAGACCTGGACACCCTGTCCGCCATTGTCTCTCTTGACAAAGACGAGGTCGCCGGCCTCAAGGCGGCAAAGGAATACGGCATCCCCGTTGAGATCACCCCCTATTACCTGTCCCTCTTCAATAAAGACGGAAAGACGGACTACGACCGCCAGATTCGGGCGCAGGTGATTCCCAGCGTCACCTATTGCCGGTCGGTCTCGGAGAGCCGGGCCAAGGGGTTCGACATGGATTTCATGGGCGAGAAATCCACCAGCCCTATCGACGGCATTACCCGGCGCTATCCCGAAATCGTCATCCTTAAACCCTTCAATGCCTGTCCTCAGATCTGCGTCTATTGCCAGCGGAACTGGGAGATCAAAAGCATCGACGACGAAGTTCAGATGAGCCGCGAGAAGATTCAGGAGGCCATTGCCTGGATCGGTGAACACGACAGCATCACTGAGGTCCTGGTCACGGGCGGCGATCCCCTGACCCTGAAAAATGACTACCTCGACGCCCTCCTGGGGGAAATTGCCAAGATCAAGCACGTCGAAAGGATCCGTATCGGCACCCGGATCCCCGTTACCCTGCCCTTTCGGATCAATGACGGGTTCTTGCAGGTTCTAGAAAAATATCATGAGTGGGGAAAGCGGGAAATCGCCATTGTCACCCACTTCGAACACCCCACCGAAATGACGGCGGACGCCCTGGACTCCATCAAGAAGATCAAGAAATTGGGAATCAACGTCTATAACCAGCAGGTCTTCACCTACTACAACAGCCGGAAATTCGAGACCTGCCTCCTCCGCAAGGTCTTAAAGGTCTCCGGCGTAGATCCCTATTACTCCTTCAGCACCAAGGGCAAGGACGAAACCGCCGATTTCCGGGTCCCCATCGCCCGGATCGAACAGGAACGGGCGGAAGAGGCCAGGCTTTTACCGGGCCTGGTCCGGACGGATGAACCGGTATTCAATCTCCCCCGCCTGGGAAAGTCCCAGTTGAAGGCGTGGCAAGACCATGAAGTTATCATGATCCACCCGGATGGACGGCGGGTTTACCGGTTTTATTCCTGGGAAGTCCGCCTGGTTACCGCTCTGGATTACCTCTATACGGACATCCCCATCTACGATTACCTCAAACGTCTGGATGAAGATGGTGAAAACGTGGCTGACTATAGTACGATCTGGTATTACTTCTGACGGCTCCGTAAAAAGTCCGGATGCTGCGTTGCGCGGCATCCTTCGTCACTGCGGTGTACGACAAGTACGCCTCATTCCTCAGGATTGGCGCGCCTTGCCTGCGGATCTTTTTACGAAGCCGTC